>CAZQSR010000329.1:0-1516 GCA_964596145.1 uncultured Ignavibacteriaceae bacterium | reverse complement strand
TATGTGCATGGCAAACAAAGTCAGCTTGAAAAAAAATTGCTTAAAACAGGAAAAACAAACTTTGAGGAATCCATCTCTGATGAAGAATCAACTTCTAAGATGACTGAAAAACAACTTACATCAACTTTCAAAGCAATTACCGAACAAATACAAAAATATATCATTGTTAAAATTGCTAACAATCTTGCAGCCGGAATACTTGTAGGATTTTCTCTTTACATTTGGGGGGTTGATTTTCCTCTGATCTGGGGAGCATTTACATTCTTCCTGAATTTTATTCCTACTATTGGAAGCGCAGTCGCCTTAATTTTTCCTATGCTAATGGCTCTTGTTCAGTATGGTGAAATTGGGATAGCTCTTCTTGTAGCTTTAACAATTGCAGCAATACAAACTATTTTCTTTAACTTACTTGAACCATTACTTGTTGGTAAAAAATTAGATTTAAACCCGATTGTAATTCTCCTCTGTGTGCTTGTTTGGGGATACATTTGGGGTATAGCAGGAATGTTCCTTGCTGTTCCGTTAACAGCAATAATAAAAATTATTTTATCAAACTCAGATTCAGAAAATATGATGTTCCTCTCCGACCTGATTGATGAGCACTAAGAAGAAGACTTTTTAATTAAAATTTTCTTCAATAACAGATTTGATTTCTGCAAGTTTTATTTTATTAATAAAGACTTCTTTGAAAATATCAATAATATTTTCTTTTGTGATTTTTTCGAAATCTTCTTTTCGAGGTGTAATACAAACTCCACCAAGATCAACGCTTGCAGGACTAAGCATCAACTTACTTTCCCCCTCTTCAAAATAATGATGAGGACGATGTTTTTCTCTTAAAAAGATTACTATTCTCCAGTAATTTTTCTCAAAAAAAGAAATGATATTGAACATTGGCTCCTGGTTTTCACTCATTACTTTTTCAAGGGCATTTAAAACCTTAGCAAAATAGTCAATCAACATTTCCCTGTTGCTGCTTTCTATTGATAACATTTTTCTCAATCCATCATCAATAACAAAAGAGAAGATTCCATCAATTGAATTTATTTTTTGACCAAAACGATTTCTAATCTCAATATATTCTTTGTCAATAGTCATAAAGAATTTTTTACCTGCCTGAAAATGAAGATGATCAGGTGCGGAAGCACCACATCTTGGACCATTATAAAATACTACGTATTCATCTTCCAGGTCTTTACTTAAATCGATAAGAATGTTGAATGAATTTTTTATTTCCTGAGGTTTATGTTCTTTAACAGGAATTGTAAAATGTTCAGGAAATATTGGGAAAGGATTAACAAGAATCAGGTAGTCATCTTTATATTCAACATTTCTTTGTTCAGCAGGTAGATTTTGCGGACACAAAAAACATTTTCTTTCTTTAATAGATTTTACATCAACCTTTGCAGAAGTTGAAATTAATCTACCTGCATTAAACTGAACTTTTACAGAAAAACCATTAAACTGAAAAGTTTTTATTTTTCTGATAGAAGTCGAACAGAGAATTTTCAGTTAT
>CAZQSR010000328.1:0-1553 GCA_964596145.1 uncultured Ignavibacteriaceae bacterium | reverse complement strand
CTAAAGTATGGATCAATCTACTTAATAAATATATTTCTATAACCCTGCCATTACCTAAATATAGAAGGAAGGCAATTTATGAATTAATATGGTCAACCCTGCGACCATCAATTCATCATCTACCGGAAAACAGTTTAGAAGGATTAGAAGAACTTGCAATTGAGTATTTATCTGATTTTGAAAAATATGATCAGATTCAAGATGTGGAGGATGCTCTTAATCTCATTACAGTTGTTGCCACAACCCAACACATCGGACTAATCAAGATCAATGAAGACGAAGTTATAAAGTGGTTCAAGCAACTTGATAAACTTATTATTAAGTGCAAAGAGATTGCTATTGATAAAAATGCCTACTGCAATTTGTTAGAGATTGAAGCCTTTCAAATTCTGAATAAGAGTACGCTTGGGATTGGTGACCAAAAGTACCCTGATGCTTTTAAAATTTTAAACGAAATTATTTCTGAATTAGAAGGTGCTCCATTATACTCTGTTTCTCAACTTGGCAAAAAGATTGACGCCCTAATTGAATTATTGATGAAAATAGGAGCTAGGGAGGAAATTGATTTAATGGTTGACTATTCAGATAAATTATTACCCTTTATTAAGATCCGTGAAGGAAATTTCAGTATCGCAAAAAGGCATACCGATTTAGCCATGAAGTTCCTTAATTCTACTAATCCACAAGGCCTTATAAAGGCATTAGACTTGTTTCATAAGGCTAAAGATCTTTATTTTGATGAAGCAACATATGAGGGTTTTATCCTCTCTCTTTTGGGAATTTCTCAGCTTTACGCTTCGATTGGTATGAATTTAGCATCTAAGTACTATTCGCTCACTGCAATTTGGTTTTGTGCAAATGATGATGATCCTAAATTTTATAAAAGGATAAGTGATTCTTACAGCCTTTTATTTTACTCTGAATTTAAACAGGGTTCATGGATTAGTGCACTGACAACTCTGGAGAATTATTTTGCAGCCAGAACTGAACTTGATCCCACCGATTTTAACCCGGACATAGATGAATTATTGAGGAAAACCATCTTAGAATCAACTCTTATCATTGCTTTATCTCCAGTAATATCACCACAATTGGAAGGACTTATCAGCTATATTAAATCGGAAATGGGCCAATTATATGATGCTTATTTTCATGAAGGTGTAGAGTTCACAGCTAAAGTGGTTAAAGAAATTGGATTAGCAGAATTGGTTTCAAGAAAAGTTGATTGCCCACCAATAAATGACATCGGTAGGTTAAGAATAATTTCGTGGAAATGTTTCGGTTGTTTATGGAAAGTAGAGTTCAATAATGATTTTATTACCAATTCAATTGGAGAAGAATTTTCCGCATTAATTCAGATTATACAATCAGATATCGCACTTAGTGCTGTTGATTTCCATTTAGTTAAAGCAACCATCAGATTCCTGGTCGAGATTGTGGATTCACCAAAAAGTCCACAACAGGTACCTTCAAAAGATGAATATCTATGGAAGGTATATCTGCCTTTGCTTAATTCTAAAGATGGGGTTGATAAAAATGCACATTATTCATTA
>CAZQSR010000327.1:0-1568 GCA_964596145.1 uncultured Ignavibacteriaceae bacterium | reverse complement strand
TGGCAAAGAGAACAGGTATAAAGCAGAGTAATATAAGTCGTCTGGAAAGTGGGAGTTATAATCCTTCACTGCAGTTTTTGAAAAAGATAGCGAAGGGTCTTGGAAAGGATCTTTCTATCTCATTTAAATAAATACTGTAAAATTTTCTATCCTGAAATAGCGATTGATAACGCTATTTCATACGCACTTACCACAAAAAATCTACAAATTAAAGGTATTTTTGCGATAGGTAACGCTATTTCGGTTACAAAATATTAGATGAACTCATCCGAGGGAATTTTTGGTTGATTTTCGAGATATGCCCCTGGAAGGTGGTTAGAATAGTTGCCAATTAAGGCATTTTGAGCTTCCCGGTCAGTACGGCTATTGCCACTTCTTCATCGCTCATTTCAAGAATCCTGTTAATAGAGCCTTTTTTGACTTCCTCTGACACTGCGATTATATCCTCGCACATCTTCCGGTATTTCACCATCTGCCCGGTCAGACGCTCCATCTCCCGGCTCTGTTCACCGGTAAGTTTTTCTTTTTTCCACCTGGTAAGCTGTTCGTCATAAACCCATGCTTCTTCCAGGTATTTTCTGTGGCTGCTTATGGCACGATCCAATGTTATGTCATCCATTACATGGGGCTTTCCCTTGGCTTCACATAGCATTTTGTAAAGATCTTTAAAATGCTCTATTTCTCCATCAATAATCGATGCAATCGTTGGTATCATGCTTAATGGCTGCCAGTTTGGTTTTTCGTTATGTTGTTTTCTCGTTTCTTTGTCATGCTTTTTATTTTGTTTTTTATTGCTCATGTTGTATCTCCTAATATTATTAAAATAAAACCCTAAATGTATTTGTCATTTACATAACAAGAAATAGTTTGCTTATTTACAATTATCATTAAGAATGGTTTTTTGCTATGAGTAGCTTTTATTTTTGCCTGCTTATCAAATGTAGTTTTATCTTGTATACTCATTTCTGTAGAATGTCCTGGATGAGTATGCCAATCTCCTAACCATTCTATATATTTACCTGTGTGATCAGTTATTTTAGAAGCTTCTTTTTTAGTTTCTTTTTTGCCTCGTTCACAATAGTTTATATCTTCAATACAATCGGATAAAGCGGATATAATATATGTTACATAGATAGTTTTAATCTTCATATTTATTTTACCCATTATAACTCCTACGGTTTCTTGAGGGCTTTTTTGCAGACTTGTATATAATTTTTCAATGATTGAGGTTGCTATTCTAATTGACCATCCATTATCTGTAATAAATTCTTGAATTGCTTCTGGAGTTATCCACTCCCAATTAGAGTTAACATTTGATTCGTTGAAATTTATAGAATGTATGCCGATAGCTCCATTTTGTGGTATAGTTTTATCTATCCAATTTCTTATACAATAACTTGCCATACCTGCTTGAATACTTACAAGATCGTCTGGTATTGGCTGACCAGGAATACGACAACCTAAAGAACTCTCTTCGATATGAATGTCTTTTACTAAAGTAAACCATTGTTTAACATATGTATTAGCCAGAATATTTGTATAAAATTGCACTTCTAAATCATCAAGTC
>CAZQSR010000326.1:0-1570 GCA_964596145.1 uncultured Ignavibacteriaceae bacterium | reverse complement strand
CAAGCTACGCACAGAATAGTCGTGTTCCGGCCGGGCGCCGAACTGAAACAGATGCTGTCCACCCTTACCTACCTGAAAGTTTAAGACCTGCTTTATTCCTGGTCAGAGAAGCTTGGTTTCCGTATCCGGGCTTTTGGCTGTTGCAAAACGAAAGCACGTTCCGGGAATTTCGTGCTGATGATTTGCCAAAAAGGAACGTTCGTTTTTAACAAAAGGAACGTTCGTTCTGAGTAAAAGACATGGTGGTTTTCAGGGCATCGAACCTGCAAGATTGATAACTTCACATAACGCGATGGGGAAGTGGCGGTTTTATGATTTCAGGTTGCTAAAAATGTCAGGTGAAAAACCCGGGTAGATTATTGTATAACGATAATAATATCCTGGTTCATTGAATTGAAATATCAAATATTTTTAAGTTGATTTGATTTCATTCAAACTTTTTATATATTTGAAACGTGTTGCATGCGTATAAGCGATATTACGGAACGTTATACTGAGATTATACAGAAGAATTATTGCGATGGGATTCAGGCTGTAGGATTGGCTTAGCTGAGATATAAAAAAGAAAGGCGAGTTGCCCCGCCTTGAATGTTTTCACAACGGAATAATCCTTATTGTGAATTGCTTTGAATTGTGCAACAAATATACAACCGGAAATCTAAAAGTCAATAGATCATGAAAAAAATTTTAGGATTGGATTTGGGGACCAACAGTATTGGATGGGCTCTTGTTGATACTGATGAAAAGAAAATATTGGGTATGGGGAGTCGTATAATTCCGATGTCTCAAGATGTTTTGGATACTTTTAGTGGAGGAAAACCACTGGAAACTCAGACTGCTGCCCGTACTGGTTTCCGAGGAATCCGCCGAATTCGCGAGCGCCAATTGCTGCGACGAGAGCGCTTGCACCGTGTATTAAATATTTTAGGATTCTTACCAGAACACTATTCTAATCAAATTGATTTTGAAAAGCACTTTGGTCAGTTTGTGGATGAATCAGAGCCAAAACTAACCTACAATAATCGAAATTTTATATTCACAGACTCCTTTACTGAAATGTTGAGTGATTTCAAACAATCACAACCTCAATTGTTTTATACAAAACCTAACGGAAAAGAGACAAAAATTCCTCACGATTGGACAATTTATTATCTGCGAAAGAAAGCTCTAAGCCAAAAAATTGGGAAAGATGAACTGGCTTGGATAATTCTAAATTTCAACCAAAAGCGGGGATATTACCAATTGCGGGGCGAAGATGATACAGATGCAACGAGGACTGCGCAGACTAGAATATACTTCGACAGACAATTTATAAATAGTATTGTTGACACTGGATCTGTTTACAAAGGTTTGAAAGTTATACAAATTACTCTTGTTAATGGAGATAGCGGCAAGTATTTTTCCAAAGAAGTTCCAAATTGGCTTGGACTTCAGAAAAATATCATTGTAACCGTTGACTTGGATAAAGATGGCAATGACAAATTTGAGGAGGATGGAACTTTAAAGAGGCGATTTTCTATTCCAACGGAAGAAGATTGGGAGAAGAAATGGAAACTCATAAAAATCAAAA
>CAZQSR010000325.1:0-1576 GCA_964596145.1 uncultured Ignavibacteriaceae bacterium | reverse complement strand
TCTCTTCTATGATTATTATAATATACAAGATTACCCTTACAAGCTGGAATTTCATGCTTTGCAAGTTCTTTCTTTGTCTCAATATCATAAATTATTAGTTGTTTATCATCAATTTTATTTACTCCTACATATGTATAAGGGCCTCTATATGTACCTATTGGAACAGAATATCTGTTCCCTTGAATTGGAACGGTATTGTCTTTTCTTACCTGATATGTTATACTTAATATACGAATTTCAGAAATTAATTTTTCTGTGACCGGTTGCAAGTATTTTCTCTCATCATTAAATACTTCAGCCGGTATTTTTCTTGTTGTATTGTGGATTTTGCCATTTCCTCTCCTTTTAAGCCATTTGATGCAATCCTCATTCCATCTGTCTATTCCAAAGAATATTCTGTTACTTGCAAAATTATCTTTTACAAAATCAACTACTTTTTCTATTTTGCCCTTGCTTTCTGGATCTGCCCTCCTACACATGTATACTGAAAATTTACGTTTTTGCAGATATGATGCAAACTCCTTTGTGTAAATCAAGTCTCCATGATTTTCACTTACAAGTATTAGATGATCCTGGTCGTATACTGCTTCCAGGGGGTATCCACCATAATATTCAATAGCATTCTCGTGTATTCGTATTATGTCAGATGTATTAAATGGGCGAGCCTGCCATTCACAATATTTGTATCTTGAATGTGATAGTACAAAGCACATAACATAAAGTGTTATTTCTATTCCTTCTGGATTAAAACCCTTTTTTGTACCAAAGTCTATTTGCATTTGCTTTCCCATTGGCAATTCATTAACTGCTTCATATTGCCTCATTACAGGTGATTTTAGTATGTTATATTCTTTTCTTATTTCCCTCACATAACTCCGTAATGTTGTTTCATTAAAACCCAAAGTTTCATATTTTTCTTCAAGCCAATCATAAACTTGAGCGGCTGATATTGAAGTATATTGTTTAACCCATGAAACTATTTCTTCTCGATATATATCTGGTTTTTTTGTTCTCGTTTGCTGCGATACCATCTCCTTTTCAAATTCGTCTGCATCCATGTCTATGTATTTTGAAACTGTTGGTCTACTTATACCTAACATTTCTGCAATCTTTGATTTGCTAAATCCTTTTTCCTTTAATTGCTTTATGTCAATATACATTACCCATCCTTCTTCTTTTTTCAAAGTGCACGTCCTCCTTTGTATAATGCTCTATAATTATACATTGGAGTTACATAATTTGACATCTAAAACTGTAAAATCTTATTTGTCGTTTTCTGTTAATTCAATTTTATCATCTACAGGGGGCTATATTTAGGTATAGCTCCTTTAATATTTAAAAGATAAGAGCATATTCTGAATAAATATTGACAGAAGTTGTGCGTTAATTTAATTCTATAATTTGCTAATCAGCAAATTATTTATATATTTATCCTTAATGAGAATTATTATCATTAAGGATATTGACCTAATGTAAAGAATGGAATATAATCATAAATGAAAATGATAATCATTATCAAAATATGATTCGTGAAAGGAGAAGAAATCAAATGGCGTTAGCAATGTTAAGGTTAGGT
>CAZQSR010000324.1:0-1593 GCA_964596145.1 uncultured Ignavibacteriaceae bacterium | reverse complement strand
TCGACCAAGTTGCTACTTTTCTCTGTGATCTTGTGCCAAAATGGGACTAATTACCTATTTTTATTTTTTTGTTGTAAGATTTTAATTCTTTCTAGAAGAATTCTTTTAGGATCAAGTCGAATAGATTAGAATGGTCTTAGTCAATAAAAAAAAATAAAATGGTCCATCTATAGGAGTATGATCCTACTACTTCTAAAATAAAAAAATTAAATGGTCATATGAAGAAGTGGTTCTTCTTCTGCGTTTGACCAGATGTTGATTCAGAGATTGATAAGGGGTTACTGATTGATGGTTATTTAAAAGTGAATACTCCGGTAATAGATGTGGTTCTGTTCTGTTGAATTTACGGTTGGAGATGGTTATAATCATTCTGGAATAATGGCTGATTTTACAGGTTCAATGTAATAAGGTTGTTCTTGTAAAATCCCTTCAATTACCTTTCTTTTCTCTTCAGTTACCTATTCCGATTTACCTATTCCCGTAAGTGCTGTTGCCAGTTAGTTTCTTTGTTCTGATCTGTGATCAACATGAGAACAAATATATAAATAAAATTTAATTTAGAAAGGTGGTGAAAGAATGTGTCGAGAAGAATGTTTACGAGATTGGTGAGCGTGACCCTGACCGAACAGATGTATCGGGAGATCATGGGAGAAGCGAGAGAAAGGAATATTCGACTCTCTACCTGCATCCGTGAATTGTTGGCCAAGGGACTAAACAAGAATAAAATAAGCGAAAACGAATTCATTACGGAGGAATAGAACCATGAACGAAGAAACGACGGACAAGATTGAAAGAATCTCGTTGGTGAAACATTTGGGGGATAGTTGGAGAAATTACTTTCTTGATATTGAACAGGTAAAAACTTTATTTACTCAATCTGGGCTAGATCAGGATTATGACTTTGTCAGAATCGATTCAACATTTCTTATCAATAATGATCGAGTCGCAATTAAATTCATAATTCGGAATAAAACAAAAGATCTCCTTGAAAAAGCGGTGATAGACATTATTTCCTTTTATCCAACCATGACTCAATTTATTGATTTAAATTTTTTTATTGGATCTGATTGCACTCATAGGATTATCGTTTATGATATCAATCCCTATAGTAAGTCAGATGATGACTACATGAATATCTTAAATGCCCGGTATGAGGATCACTGGGGTGAACTTTTAATGGTTAGCATTGCTGAAAAGTGCCACATTGATGCGACACTTCATTATATTCGAATGGACTGTCACAGAGAAGATGAAGGCAATTTTGTGTTATCTTATCATCACATTAAAACAATTCCAAAACGATTTATTGCTGGTCCAATTGAATATGCAAAGAGAAAAGATATCGAAGAGATTGACTATCAAATCTATATTTTTGAAAAAAGAATTGAGAATAACAGGACAAGCCTAGATTCATACGCAATACAGGAATTGGATTTCGGATCCACCTGTTTTCATGAAAGGGACTATGACACTTGCAGGCTCATCGTCACATGGGATGACGAAGATATTTATTATACCCTTTGCGTTGATCCTGAAGATTTGAGATGGGTTTTAAAAAATAAAAGAAAGGAATTTGAAGAAGTGTGTGGTGAA
>CAZQSR010000323.1:0-1595 GCA_964596145.1 uncultured Ignavibacteriaceae bacterium | reverse complement strand
TGAGTGGAAACAATTTGTTCTTCATAAAGATAAATTTTGTTAGTTTTTTGGCAAAAATATATTTTTTTACACTGTTGTCCGGTAAAAATAATGAATTAGGAAGTGCGTGAGGCACAACCCAACTCATTTTTGTAGTTTTTGGTCACCACAACTTAAGACTACATGGATAAAAGTACACATTTTTTTAGCACCTCGGTTTTCGGAAAGCTGATCTCATTAATTGATGGCTCAATAATTTCAAAGGTACTCAATCAATACAGTTCTGACCGGTATGTGAAGAAGTTCAAAACAAAGGATCATTTGATCAGTATGCTGTTTTGTGCTTTAGCCAAGTGTACTTCTTTACGGGAGGTATCCGGTGCAATGCTCGGATTATCAGGAAAAACCAAGCACTTTCAGTTAGATCACATCCCTCGGCGAAGTACCTTAAGTGATGCAAACAAGCAGCGTTCATCAGATGTATTTGGGCACATCTACAATCAATTATTGCTTAAGTATGGACATCTGATCTCGGACAGCCGGGTTAAAGATGTCATTAAGAAGCAGATAGAGATATTTGACAGCTCCACAATCAGCCTGTTTCAGGATATAATGAAATGTGTTGGCCGAAAACCACAAAGTGGCAGGAGCAAAGGAGGGATCAAAGTTCATACAGTGATGAACGTTGACGAAGCAGTTCCAAAGATGTTATGGTTCACACCTGCCACCACCCACGACCATGTTTTACTTGACAAATTGAAGCTGGATTCCATACGATCTACGTGTTTGACAAAGGCTACAACGATTATAAAACATTCCGGAAGTTTTGCAACCACCAGACTGGTTTCGTTACCCGCATAAAAGTTAATGCTGTATTTGAATCTGTTGAAAAACAACCCATTGATGAAGACATTCATTCAGGGGTAAGGCAAGATGAAATCATAACCATCACTGTTAAGGATGATGGTGGTCAAAATAAACTTAAGCTGAGAAAAATCCGATTCTATGACAGGATTCTTAAACGAGAATTTAAATTTCTAACCAACTTGTTTGAAATGCGGGCGGATTTGGTTGCTGCCATTTATAAACTTCGATGGCAAATAGAGTTGCTTTTCAAGCAATTAAAGCAAAATTTTCCTTTAAAATACTTTGTTGGGGACAACGAGAATGCGATTAAGATTCAAATATATTGCGCTTCAATTGCAAATCTTCTGATGACAGTTGTGCAAAAAAGCCTCAAAAGAAGCTGGGAATTCTCAAATCTGGTTGGTTTTTGCATGATTCATCTGTTTTAACTACATCCATCTAATCAGTTTTCTGGAGAATCCTGACAAAGACTGGCAGAAGGCATTCATAAATAAAGAGCAGTTAGCCTTGTTTTAAAAAGGGGCTTACTTATAAAAGTTGGGAAAATTGGAAATTACTGTAATTGATTATCAACTTATTACATAATCAAAGCTTGATTTTTGTAATTTTACCGGACAACAGTGATAATAAATAATAATTCTCGCTTCATTTTCGAAATATTTTCATCACATCAGTTTTTAATTCATTAAAAGAAATAGGGTTTAGATTATAAAAGAACAATCCAATCAAGCCACCCCAAACGAAGAAGG
>CAZQSR010000322.1:0-1613 GCA_964596145.1 uncultured Ignavibacteriaceae bacterium | reverse complement strand
CCTAAGTCTAAAATGAAGTCAGTAAAATCAATAATTTCTGAAGATTCAAATAAATCATTGGACTTTAAATACCTGTAATAATTGATGAAAGAGTTTTTTGTATCACCTAGATCCTCAATAAAATCTAGTTCCAGAAAATCGGCTGTTCTTAAAGCTTTTTGTAGTTCTCCTGCCGCTTCCTTGAGATAATCATACATTGTCTTTAAGGTAATTTTGTCATCCGCTTTTTCCCAGATATCTATTAAATTAATTGTTGTTTTATAAAATATATCGTTCCACTCTGATTTTTCATTAATGTCGGTATATTTATGGCAGATGAAGAAAACAAGAAGAGGCGTATCCAAGTAAATTGTCTTTTGGTTCTGATCAAGATAAGTGTCTAGTTTGTCAGATTTATAAAGACTTGTGAATGTACTACCAATTGTAATCCTGTTGATATAATCATTATTTGTGCAGAGTTCCTTTATTTCTTTTATGACTAATTTTGCTTTAGATCTACTAGCAATCTTTTTCTCAATATAAATTTGAAAATCACTATATATTTTAAATACGGAATCACTAAAATCCAGTTTTCTATTTTCCTCATCAATATCTAATTGATAATTAGTCTTAAATAGGTTCTTCAAATATTCAATAATTTTAGATGATTCCTTTTCAAGTTTATATTTCTTTAAGATTTCAGTGAATTCATTCTCGAAGCTTTTTTCTAAGAATTCAGACTGTAATAGGAATTCTGATATTTGATCTGTTTCATTAGAGGTTAGTTTGTACAGTGATTTGTTTTCATTAGAATTTTCAACTCGATTGTTGGATTTTAGAAGATTTATTTGTCTTTGAATAAATCTATTATCAACAGTCTGATTTAATTTTTGATTTATATTGATCCCTATTTCCTCAATTGTTGCTTCGCTTTTTTCATATAGAAAAAATACAATAAAAGAATGAAGAAGATTATTCTTGATTTCTGAAGTGTCGTTTCCTAATGACAATAAATCAAAAAGGACTTTAGATGTTTTATCTACTTTTAATAAATCTTTGCTAACTACCTCTCCATGAAGACTGTAAATGAATTTTTTGATACATTTACAGTTTATTTGAGACAGAATTTTTGCATCATAGAATTTTAAGTCAATTCCAAATGATTCTCTGGCAACATCCTTAAATTCCTCCAGTGTTTCATTTGATATTGATTGACTCCAATAGTACTCAAAGTTGTTTGAATAACCATATTTTGTTATGAGTCCTGAAGCTTTATCAAGATCCTCAAGAATCTTTTCTTTTATGTTTTTCTGAACAGTTAGTTGAACTACCTTTTTAACAGATAGTTTTCCTTCAAATATCTTTAAATCATTTCCTCCATCACTTGTTCCATCTGTGATTATTACTTCTGTTGCTTTCCAATACTCTTTTTGGAATTCAACAATTAGATTTTCAAAATAATTCTGTTTTAGTCCTCTTATCGCGGATTCTAAGAAATCATTTACTGGATTTGACATTGCTGGAAAGATTAAGGTTAGAAAAACTTAAAAAGGTATCTAGATACGTGAGGCATTACACATAACGTTTGACGGTATGGGGCGGGGCGGGTACAGGGCAGCTTCCTGTCAAGGTAA
>CAZQSR010000321.1:0-1624 GCA_964596145.1 uncultured Ignavibacteriaceae bacterium | reverse complement strand
ACCTCCTTTCATAAATTTTTCTATTTGTTCTTTTGCTTCAGTTCCTGCAAAATGTTTACCATCAATTTTTGCAAAATAATCATCTATTTGTTTAAATTCAGAACCTATAATTCCTTGTTTTGCAGATATTTGTTTTACTTTTGCTTCTCCGCCTAATGATTTAGGCAATACATCTTTCGGAATTAAGTTATTCTTAAATCCATAAGTCAAAACAGGATTATTAGTAATAGCATATTCAGTAAGACGACCTTGATTAGCAATACTTCCTTTTGTACTTTCTACTATTTGTCTTACTTCTTCTTCTAATTTTTTCGTAGCTATATCTTCAGCAACCTTATTTTTTGCTTCAGTAATCCAATTATTCTCTCCATTTTTTCCACCATCTCCAAGACTCTTTCCACTTCCTAAACTTTCTCCTGAAGAAAAATCTCCATTTTTTCCACCATCTCCAAGACTCTTTCCACTTCCTAATTTTCCTCCTTCAAAAAAATTCGGTAAATTTACTAATCCTCCTAAATATTTACGAGATAACCCATCGCTGCCAAGACTCTTTCCACTCCCATCACTCATTCCTAACATTTGTTTACGATAATCATCTGAACTCATTGCTTTATTAGATGTTTGACCTTCTTCATTACTTGTTTTTCCATCAACATAATTCTTAATATCTTGTTTTTGTTTCGCAATAGCTTCTTCTTGATTCTTCTTATTCTCTTCAATTTTCTTTCGAGCATAATCTTGCCAAATATTTCCTCCACCAAATTTCGTATTTGAAACTTGTTCAATATATCTTTCATTTTTCTTACGAATATTTGTCTCAAGTGATTTTAAAAACTCTAAATTTTCCGAAATCTCAACTTGAGGCTTTTTCTGTTTCATATATAAACTATATGCTTCTTCAGGTTCTTTAATTTGTTCTTCTAATGCCTCTTTAGGTAATCTCATTTCTATTAATTTTGCAATAATTTCAGAAGATGTTTTTATTGCATTACTAACAATTTCATTAATTGTATTTTGAGATTGTTGAATATTAGAAGCGTGAGTTGCTTCTGCTGCTGCTTTAGCCTCGGCATGACCTTTTTCAAATGTATCTTCCTTTTCAATATTTTCTGTATTCTCAGAATTTACAGGTTCATCATCAGTCAATTCATCTTTATCAACTTGTCCACTTGTTGAGTTCCCTTGAACGATACCACCTTCAGCAAATTTTAATATTTTATCTAATTCATTTGGTTTAGGAGATTGTCCTTGAAAAATTAACCACGCATCTTGAGCAGCTTTATTTAAATCAATTTCTCTTTCTTTACTTTTTTCAACTTCTAAAGAATCTGCAAATCTCTGTTGTGGAATATTTAAACTTCCAATAGTTGCTCCTCCCATATAACGATAACGAATAATACCGCCTGCTGATTTATGTTGCAATCCTTTTAATCCTGACATTACTTGTTTATACATTGACTGGAATTGAGAAATCAATCCTGCAACTTTTCCTGTATCAACTGAGGATTGTTGTACAACAGGAGTTTGTATAGAAGAAGATGTCGTGGTATTTTTAGCATTTGAATTTATAGAAGTTTCAGATTCTTTTTTCTTAGCTTTTTCTAAATCAATACGTGCTTGAATT
>CAZQSR010000320.1:0-1655 GCA_964596145.1 uncultured Ignavibacteriaceae bacterium | reverse complement strand
GATTTACAATTTATTTTTTAGATTTTTTTTCGATAAAAAATACTTTTTACAGTTCTTTCTATAATTATGGAAATGTAATTGATTTGATTAATTGTTTTTGTTAGCCCTCTGGTAAAGACAATCTAATATTATAAGATTCAATCTAAATCTTATTTCTAAAATCGTAAATTAATTGAACAAAGGAAATGAAATGGAATACAATGCTTTGCAGTAAAATAGGTTATTTAATCCTGATGAGTTAAAACGTTAATAGAAATTTGAATCAATGCAATAGGGTGATTTAAAATAGGGATGAATGACGTTCGCAATTATTTAATACTATTAGCAAATCCAAATGGAAGCCAGGAAAAAGTAAACCCCAGAATTACATTTCCATTCTGACCATAAGCTCCCCATAGACCGGGAGAAACATTCCCGAATTTAATTATTCCCGGATAAATGTTAAGATTAACCATATAATCGGTTTTAATTGTAACTGAAAGACTTGCTAACAACGAATTATTCTTATCGTAAAAGACACCCAGGTTACCGACCAATCCTAAGGTTTTTTTATTCGTTTTCTCATCTAATAGAATTAAATCGCTTGCTCTAAGCCCAAACCCAACTGAAATTCCGCTTCCATCCTTGAATTTATAAGATAACCCACCCACACCATTCGTACCGAAATAATAGAATGCATACCACGAATCCAGGAATGGAAATTTCCACCTAATAGAAAAGAATTGTCCATTATTATGCAGCTCTCCGTTTCTAATTGAGAATGATGGTTGCTGTGACCAATCCGCAAGATTAAGGTCTTCTGCAAAAAACCTTTTTACACTTTCCGATGTAAACAATAAAATTCCGCCAATATCAAAAATGTAGATATCGGCAATAGGATCAACGTCCTCTCCAATATAATTTCCGTTTTCGGCAATTTCATTTACCAGGTGATAAGCCATGACGGTAGCAGCCGACAACCAACCGGCACCCGAATAATTGTTATATTCAAACCACTCTTTAAGTGCGGCGTATTCCATTCCCCCACCAATAAGATGAAGCGTATAATTCGGGAAAAATTGTGCGTTCTTTTTATTTAGAGATAGTGGTAAAACCTGATCCTTAATAAAATTCCACCAGCCGTAATTATTGATTGGTTTAAATGGATTTGACAAATTCCTCCAGATATTTGTTGATGCGGTTTTATAAGGAAAATTCTTTATATCCCTTTTATCACCAACCTGAATCATATCAAAACCACCACTTAGTAAAACGTAAAGCGGATGATAAATTGCCTGATTACCATAATCGTAACCTTTGTAAAAATATCCGCTCACATTAAAAGATTTTACGAGCGACCAGAGTGATTTTGCAATTTGATTTTCTGAACGCACACGCCAATAATATTTTGTAAATGTAGTTAGTCCGCTTACCTGAATTGTGGTATCTTTTATTCCATCTTCGGAATAATAAATTTCGGAGAAAGTGCTGTCTAAAGAAATCTCTATTGAATAATTCTCTGCTTTATCTATCCTTCCCCAAATCAGTTTTGTCCCCGGAGAAACATCGATTGAATTATCATAAGGATAAAACAAATCAGGTTCGGTAAGTTTTGTAACAAATGAATAAGTGCCTGACCATTCTGACATTCCATAATCATTAACCGCTTTGACACG
>CAZQSR010000319.1:0-1680 GCA_964596145.1 uncultured Ignavibacteriaceae bacterium | reverse complement strand
TTTAATCCTGTTAGGATTCCAGTGAAACATAGGCCTTGCTTCTAAATGTGATTTAAAAATTCTAAAGGATTCTTCAACTCTCCATAACTGGTGATAATAATCTAAAATTTTCTCAGGAGATGTAATTTCACAATTGGTTTCTATGCCATAATATCCATCCCATTTTTCATCTTCCTGAATTTTCTCATATTTTAATTTTCCTGTAATTTTAGATGATATATCTATGTATCTTAAAGCTCCCTTTTGCGATATAAGCCTTCCCCTGGTTTTCTGAACCATATTTTGAGCTTTTTCTATGAGCCTATCTCTATCAAGTTTATCTTTTCTGGCTCTTTTCTTAGACCAACTGCATATTATCCTATCATTTTTTACGGCTTCACTCATAATCTGCTTTATATCGTGTTGATTAAATTCAAGTTTTTCTAACTTTTTATGAAATTCTTTCCGGTAAAAAGTTTTGTCTATTAATTTACTTAATTTGCCAGTTTCAGAAATTTTACCATCTAATTCATCTAAAGTTTCCTGAGTAATTTCAAATTTCTTTATTTCCTTATATTTAAATTCTTCTTCTTTATCTTCTGTAGATATAGACATATAATCTGTTTCTGATAAAACTTCTTCTTTGACCTGGGCAGTCTTATTTTTTAGCCTTGAACTTATTATATATTCGTAGTTACTATTTTTTATTAAATCTATATTATCTTTTGATAACATGGCACGGTCTGCTATAAATATCAATTTATTTATTTTAAACCTGTTTTTAATTTTTTCTATTGCATCTTTTAATGTATGACCTTCATATACATTTCCTTCGTATAATTCATACCCGACAGGTCTTCCTTCCAGATCCACAAGTAGACTCATTACAATTTGTACTTCATTAAATTTACAATCCTTACTGTATCCAAAATCTCGTAAAATATCACTTCTTACACTTTCAAAATGAAATGTTGTTACATCATACAATACTACATCTACGGACATCTTGAATAAATCAGTATTTTTCTCAAATATATATTCTTCCAGTTCCTCTTTCTTCTCTGAAAGCAGGTCGAGAGCACGGTAAAGATGCTGAAGGTCATTTTCTTCGATACCATAATAAAAGGATTGTTTCTCGTAAACGCCAAGTTTACTTTTGGGGGCAAACATCCTGTCTACCAGCATTAGAAATATGGCAGAAAAATAATTAAACTTTATTTTTCTATCTTTACATATCTTTTTAAGTATTTTAGGAAAATCAAATGTTTCCCATATTTTTTTTATTAACCTTACTGCTCCCCAGTTTTTTCTGTCTTTCTCTTTTGCAGTGTCAATATCCAGGAAATTTGCTTTTTCATTGCAATACTTTATCAGAGATAATCCTAATTTTTTTATTTCTTCTTCATCAAGATTATCTATACAGCCGAAGGAAGCGATGGATTTATGCTTTGTCTTTCCTTCTTTACGATAACTTTTTATGATATTTAAATATGCTTTACCTTTTGTTGTTATTTTTCTTAGAAACATAACTTTTCACCGCAAATATATTATCATATTATTATTATTTTGTAAAGATTTTAATGGAAATATTTTTAATAAGTTTTCACTACATTTTTTGAGCTAAAAAAATAACACCCTTATTATACAAGGGTTTTTTGATGGTAAATTTTCATTTTTGACATGATTCTGTCAAACTCAGGA
>CAZQSR010000318.1:0-1682 GCA_964596145.1 uncultured Ignavibacteriaceae bacterium | reverse complement strand
GCAGGCTGTCGCAGATTCTAGTTGCAATTAATTATAAAAATTAATATAATGCAACAGCCAAGAAAAAGGAGTCGGATGAAATTCACTGTAAAAAATCAAGAGCAATTAGGCTTAATAAAAGGAAGCATATTTGAGTATGTAGAGGAAGACTCACTAGCCAAATACTTAGTAAAAATAATAAAGATGCTTGATTTACGACAGATCAAGAACAACTACAAAAGTCAAGGGGGGAAAGCCATAGACCCTGCGGCAATATTAGGGTTGTTATTTTTAGGCTATTCAAAAGGACTAGCGACAAGCAGGGATTTGGAAGAGATGTGTAGAAAACACATAGACTTTATTTATGTTTCACAGGGATTAAAACCGGATCATAGCACTATATGCAGATTTAGGAGGAGACATGAGAAAGAGATAAGCGAGATATTTGTTCAGGTAATAAAGATATCGAAAGAGCAAGGCATAGGTGATTATAGAACAATAGCAATGGATGGGACAAAGATACAGGCAAGTTGCAGCAAGAAACAGAGTTACAATGAGAGCAAGATGGAAAAGCTGGAAGAGAAAGTAAAAGCAGAAATTGCCGGATATTTAAAGCAATTAGCAGAGGGAGACAAAAAGGACACAAAGGAGGTAAAAGAAATAAAAGAAAAGCTATCGAAAACCGAAGCTAAAAAAGCTAAATTAGAAAAATTAAAAGCAGAATTGATTGAAAGGAAGAAGAAGTTACAACCAAAAGACAGAGAGAGCCATCAAATAAACATCGTGGAACCAGAAGCATTAATGATGGTACCGGCAGGAGAAAAGCCAAGCCCGTCATATAATGCGCAAATAGCGGTAGATACAAAGAGTGGTCTAATAGTATCTAATTATATTACACAAGAGAGGAATGATGAGAAACAATTTTTCAAACAGAAAGAAAATATTGAAAAAAACATAGGTGAAGATAAAAAAAGAATATATCAAGCAGATTCAGGATATTTCAGTTTTGATATAGTAGAACAGATAGACAAAGAAGAAGTAAACGCATATATTGCCGATCCAAGAGATAAGTGGCCTCAACGAGATGATTATATAAGAGGAAGTACAATTTCGAAAAAAGATTTCAGGTATAACAAAGAGAAGGATTGTTATGAATGCCCAAACGGTAAAGAGTTAAAACGAGTTATAAGAAAAAACGAGAATAAGAATAAAAAGAAAGCAATATATAGAACAAATGAATGCCAAGGATGTAATTATTTAGAACAATGTAATAATAACAAGAAATGGAAAGGAGAAAAAAGAGAAATATTACGAGATTATAGAGAAGAATACGCAGATAAAATGAAAGAGAAAGTCAACAGTGAAGAAGGTAAACAACAAATGAAAATCAGAAGTACAACTGTTGAGCCGGTATTTGGAAATATAAAATCGAATATAGGTTTAAGAAGATTTGTACTGAGAGGACTAAGCGGTGCACAGTGTGAGTTTGATTTGGTGTGTATTGCTCATAATTTACTGAAGATGCATAAAATCTTCGTATTTTTAGCATTTGGGAATAGAAGAATTGCTTTTTTTGCTGTTATTTGCTGTTTAGGACTATTATATAGACTTACAGAGAAATTTATTGAAATGATTATGGGAAATCGGAAAATTTTTGCTTATTAAATATTTTGATTTTTTTATTAGGTGTCTTGCGACAGCCT
>CAZQSR010000317.1:0-1759 GCA_964596145.1 uncultured Ignavibacteriaceae bacterium | reverse complement strand
TATTGCATAAATAATCCACTCAAATACACGGATCCGGATGGGGAGTTCTTCTTTATAATTCCGCATATCAGTTGGAGTCCAAAGGGTGGCCTAGATTTTAGCCTCACAGTGGGATTTGGGATACCAAAACTTGCAAGTGTTCAAGCAACAATCGGATACAATCATGGTAATTTTTATGGATGTGTCAGTGCTTCATCCGGCGGATCGACTGGATATGCAGGTTATGGAACAAAAAGTGGATGGTTCGCTGGAGCAAATTATAATTTTATTCCATTCAGTTTCAACTTTAACTCTAATGTTTTTAGTATAGGTTTTAACTATAGCCAGAATGGAGGATTGTCGGGTAGTTATTTGGGAACACAAGTTAGTTCAGAGGGAGTTACCTTTGATCCAAGTTTTGGAGCTGGGATTTCGTTCTCATTTGAGAGAAGTTATATAGCGAATAATCCTTCAGAGCTATGTGAGATGAGTGAATCATGCTTCAAGACGCGCGGAGAAGCATTGGATTATTTAGCAGTGAGGGGGTTTGAAGATGGAAAATATAGAATAACTTCGTATAATTATAGGGACCGACAGAATTGGAATGGAGAACAATCATATGGCGGCATTACTAATGCAGTTTTCATTAATAGAAAATTATTAACATTGAGACTCACCATGTACCCCCATAGAACTAAAAATGGATTTAATGAAGCTTTTAATCACGAATTGATACATGGTTATGATATTGTGAAATATGGAATGTCAAGAGATGATTCATATAGAGAGACGAAAGCGTATCAATATACTGATAGATACACTAAATTTAGAAGTGTATTACCTAATAATGTACCAATTTTCCAGGGTGCTATTGATATGTTTGATGTACCTACTTATTTAATTCCAACGCTACCTCCAAACATACCATTTCCAAGTGTTAAATCCATAAGGCTACCTTAAATAGATATTGAAGTTTATGAAAATAATAGTAATCATAATATTGTTAGTAAAGACATTACATACTGCATATTCTCAGGATGTCAAATATTACTATTTTTACACGGATGCTCAAATAAAAGAAAATATAAAGCTAAACCAACATAAATCATGTCAGGTCTTAAAGATAGAAAATACTGATTTTTTTCTTGGCACTGTTATCGAATTTGGTGGTTCTGGTATGGTACCTACAGTTCTAAATTGTATATCAGTTGGGAAAGTCAATCAAACTAATAATGTATTGTATTGTATTGATAAAAAGCTCAATAGAACTTATAAATTCAAACAATTGGATTTTTATACTATTGAAGCCATGAATAATACAGCTATATTTATCAAAGGGACGAAACTCTATTTGCATTTAGGTTCGGTATCAGGTAAAGCATATAGGGCATTTCTTCAAGCAGACGATCTGATAAAATCAGATTATTGGAAAACAGGGATTAGAAATGGCATTCAAATTTATTATGACGATAATTTTAGTGAAAAATTAATTTATTACCGGAATAACATTAGTATAGATTCAATCGCATTATCATATAGCGATTCTGCTTTTAAAGAAAAAAGACTTAATTTTATTAATCAACACCTTGGTGACACAACCAAATGTTACTATTAAGTGAATCATGGCTATATGAATATTAATGTTGAATTAGCATTAGTTGTTAAAATGAATGAATATTACCATTACTTTATTATCTCAACACCGGAGCTAATTTTAAATTTAATTTCACTAGTGGGCAATAAAAATAATAGTTCGTTCTTTGAAATTATGAATTAATCG
>CAZQSR010000316.1:0-1763 GCA_964596145.1 uncultured Ignavibacteriaceae bacterium | reverse complement strand
AAGCGAGGTATTAAAATACCATCCTAAAAATTTTGCTTTTTTTTCTGTCATTTTTATATCCATTCCTTTCGCTTCGCTCAAGGCACAAAACGTAATGAAAATTGTTGCCTAAGCGTAATTTTATTTTTATAATAAGACATAGGGCACTCGGTATACTACAAATCACGGGGAGGTGAGTGGGCTGCTTCAAAATGAAGTGACCGTATTTTTATATGTGTAGACCGCCTTTTCAAGCACAAATAAGTGTGACTTTGAGCACGTAACCTTATCTTTGTTTAAGCTATTCTCGTTTAATGCTAGGCTGTCAGTCAATGCCGTTTCTCCCTATAACTTTTAGAACATATAGTTCAGAAAGGAGTTCCTATGGCTTTAAAAATCGTATACAAAATTTGTTGTGGCATTGATGTCCACAAAACATTTGTGGTTGCTTGTATTGCTTCCACTGATTCTCATGGTATTACAACTTACAAGAGCCGTCGCTTTTCAACTTATACGAAAGGTTTGAAAGAGCTGTTACAATGGCTACTTGATTATAACTGCAATGATGTCTGCATGGAATCTACCGGTAAGTATTGGATTCCTGTATACAACGTCTTAGAAAAAGACTGTTCTATTGTACTTGCACATCCTAAATATGTTAAGGCTATTCGTGGTAAAAAAACTGACAAGAAAGATGCGAAATGGATTGCTGACCTATTTAAGCATGATCTTGTTGCCGGTAGCTTTATGCCTCCTGCTGATATACGCCAGCTTCGTGACCTTATGCGTTACCGATACAAATTGACCTGCTTTTCTTCAAGTGAGAAGAATAGATTACAAAATTGCCTTACCGTTTCTAATATTCAACTTGGCAATATTGTTTCTGATACGTTTGGAAAGAGTGCACAAAATATTCTGAATAAGATTCTCGAAAATCCTCTTGATACTTCATTTGATATTGAACCTTTAATTCATGGCTCTATGAAGAAAAAACTTCCTGAATTAGAGCTCGCCGTTGATGGTTATATTACTCCGGAACAGGCTGGTAAATTAAAGATTATCAAACGTCATTATGAAGATTTGGAAGCCCGAAAAGCTGATTTAGAGAAATTAATTCTCTCTCTTGCCGCTACTTATGCTGAACAGATAAATCTTATTCTTACTGCACCGGGTTTTCGAAACATCTATTCTTCTATTGGCATTATTTCAGAAATAGGTGTCGACATGGACGCATTTCCTTCTGCTAAACATTTATGTTCTTGGGCAGGTCTTACTCCTACTAACAACGAAAGTGCCGGTAAAAAGAAATCAGTTCGGGTTTCCAAAGCAGGATGTTATATTAAGCCTTTACTTGTTCAAATTGCTAATGCTGTTGTTAAAAGCGATAAACATCCTGAAATCCGTAACCGCTATCTCCGTCTCAAAAAGCGTCGCGGTCACAAGAAAGCAATCATTGCCATTGCAAGAATGCTTCTAACAGCATTATACAACATGTTGAAGAAAAATGAACCCTATAATTCAGAAATTTACAATAAATCTGATGTAATTCCTGTTAATCGTGAAATCACTGTTGAACAGGCTATTTTAATGGCACAATTTCATGGTTATAAAATCAAGTCAGCTACTGCATAACCTTAGTTTTTATTTAGTTTTCAATTTTTTTGACCAGCTTTTGGTGGTCTATTTACTATGCTTATGTTTATTTTTATACCTACTTTAATTTTCAACCTTTACCCTCCTATTAATATAATATAATAATGCAAAGGTTTTCCTCATCTCGTAAA
>CAZQSR010000315.1:0-1776 GCA_964596145.1 uncultured Ignavibacteriaceae bacterium | reverse complement strand
TTTTTTTTATTGGTTATCAAAGAGTACTATGTCTTTCTCAAGGTTGCCGCTAACGTATTGCGTGCTTGTGCTTTTTTAATTGCACAAGCACGCTGTTATAGTGCGTATTTTTAGTCTTTTTTATTCATTATCAAACAATTCAGCAGGATTGATTTTAAATTGCAACATCTTTGCAGTATCTCTGCCTCCATCACCACCTTTTCTTTGCATAGTAATTCTTCCTATTTTAAAATTTCCTCTGTTAGTAATTTCAATTTCTCCATTTCCGAAATAGTTCATACAAAAATTCATTGGTTTAAGAATCCACCTTGCATTTTTCTCAACTTTTTGAGCTACTAACATCCATTCTGCTGCAAATTTCCCCTGTCCTTTCAATATGTCTGAAACAATTAAAGATTGATTTTTCTTTAACCATTTTAAAATAACTTTCTGTTCAACTTCAGAAAATTCGTTCGCAAACATTCTTCTTTTGTCTTTAGGCTTTTTGATTGTAGGTTTTTCTTCTCCGGTATATCTCTTCAGAATTGAAATGACTTGTAAAGGTATATTCCACATTTCTGCGTATTTATCAATCCATCTCTTATCAATTTGATTAAATCCTTTAGGATTACTTACCAATTTAACTTGTAAATTTTCAACATCAATTGCTTTCTTGAGCTTTATGGTTACTTGTACTTGAACGTCAGTTTTGTAACCAGATATTTTTACAGCTTCAACGTACTCAATTTCAGAAAGATTATATTTCATTATGATTAACCATGCTTGAGCGTCTTTGTCTTTTTTCCATTCATTAAACTTCTTTACTATATCGTCTTCATTTCTAAAACCATCTTTTGCAGTTTGAGAACCTCTTTCAACTAAATTCATATTATTTTGCTGTAAATAAATTATTTATCGTATATCCTTTAATTCTTTCATAAGCAATTTCAACGTATTCTTTTGAAATTTCGGACCCAATCCATTTTCTATTCATTAAATGAGCAACTTTTGCTGTTGTCCCGCTACCCAAAAATGGGTCATAAACCAAATCATTCTCATTTGTCCAAGTAAAAATTTGGTCATAAACAAGTTGCTCTGGGAATATGGCTGGGTGTTTATAGGCAATTTTGTCTTTTGTTGAAATACCTCCACCAACAGAATAAAAAAATACATTACCTACTTTCTTTTCAGTAGTTCTTTCAACTTTTTCATAAATCAAGGTGCCATTTTGTCCTCTGTTTTTCATATTAGCAAGTCCTTGATATTTTGTAGGTTCTGTTATAGGATTAAATGTCTTAGGGCTTCCTTTAGAAAAAGCAAACATATATTCAAAATGTTGATGGTATCTATTTCCTGTTTGAGGCATTGGATTGTTTTTATAATAAATCATTGTATCATGAATTCTAAATCCAATTTCCTTAAAATATAAGGCTTGTTTAAACGATGTCCCTGTTTCACTGCCTTCAATTGTAGCATCTGCAACAACCCAAATAACAATTCCTCCTGTTTTTAAAACTCTAAATAATTCTTTTGCAATTTTTTCAAATTCAAATTGATAACCATTATAATTCCTTATATCGTCATAAGGTGGTGATGTGATTACAAAGTCAACATAGTTGTCAGGCATATTGCTCATTGTAATCAAACAATTCTCGTTGTATATTTTTTCAAGTTCCATGTTGCAAATTTAATCAATTTTCTATCAATATACTTGTCGTTTTTGTATTTTATAATATGCACTATAACGTTTTGCCGCTTGCCGCAGTGGGGGATTTCGGAGCACTTCACTGTCAACCA
>CAZQSR010000314.1:0-1797 GCA_964596145.1 uncultured Ignavibacteriaceae bacterium | reverse complement strand
AAAATAAAATTAAAATGAATGTTGTACAGAAAGCAATGAAAGAGATGGAGATTAATCCTGAAAAATTAAATCCAATGATATCATAAAATTATTTGTTAAGGTTTACATTTTAAAAAATAATCCTGAAAGAAGTAAAATGAAAGAATTTAAATTACCTGAACTTGGTGAAAATATTGTTGATGCCGATATTTTAAAATTATTAGTAAACGTTGGTGATTCTATTAAAATTGATACTCCTATACTTGAAATAGAAACTGATAAAGCTACTATTGAAGTCCCATCAACAGTTGAAGGTAAAGTTCACAAAATACTAGTAAAAGAAGGAGATAAAGCAAAAGTTCACCAGGTTATTCTTTTAGTTGATGAATCAGTCACTTCAAAAAGCGAAACGCATTTTGAAGTTTCAGATAAAAAAGAAGAGGCCGGAAAAATAAAACCAGCAATTGTTGAGCAAAATAATTTTCCTGTTTCTAATGAAGTTATTGAATTTTCTCTCCCTGATCTTGGAGAAAATATAAAAACTGCAGATGTATTAAAAGTACTTGTAAAAAAAGGTGAACTAATAAAGATTGAGCAAGTCATTCTTGAAATAGAAACCGATAAAGCAACCATTGAAGTACCATCAACAGTTGAAGGAAAGGTTATTGAAATTTTTGTTAAAGATGGCGATAAAGTTTCTCCCGGTCAAGTTGTTTTAAAAGTTAACAGCGATGTCGCTCAGTTAGAAAATACTATTACAGATATTACCTCAATAAAAGATACCGTTCCTGAAACAAAGATTGAGAAACTAGTAGTAGAATCAACCTTTGAAAACGTGAAAGACAAAACAATTTCTTTTGATAATCAACCACCAATTCTATATGAAGCAGCTCCTGCAGCACCATCTGTAAGAAGGCTTGCAAGAGAACTCGGAGTTGATATCAACAAAATTCCCGGCAGTGGTCCCAACGGAAGAATTTCACTTGATGATGTTAAAGCATACGTAAAAAAATTAAATCTTGAAAGATCTTCTGATTCGAATTTTATTTCAACAATGAAACAGGAACCTCTTCCCGACTTTTCTAAATACGGCAGCATTGAACGCCAATCAATGAACAAAATTAAGATTAAAACCGCTGAACATTTAAGCTATGCCTGGCAAACAATTCCGCACGTTACCCAATTCGATAAAGCTGATGCAACTGAACTTGAAAAAATGAGAAAACAACTATCTATTCAATTTGAAAAAGAAGGAGTTAAACTTACCGCAACTGCGTACCTTGTGAAAATTGTATCATATGCTTTGAAAGTATTTCCGCAATTCAACTCAAGCATTGATATGGAGAAGAAAGAAATCATTACTAAAAAATATGTAAATATCGGCGTTGCAGTTGATACAGAAAATGGTTTGATTGTACCGGTTATCAAAAACGCAGATAAAAAATCATTAAAAGAAATTTCAATAGAAATTACAGCACTTGCTGACAAAGCAAGAAAAAGAAAAATTTCTTTAGATGAGTTACAGGGTGGTTGTTTTTCAATTTCTAATCTTGGTGGAATTGGAGGAACTTACTTTACTCCGATAGTTAATTCTCCTGAAGTTGCCATTCTTGGAATCTCACGAAGTTTTTATGAACCGCAGTATAAAGATGGTCAACTTGTTCCAAGATTAATGCTTCCCCTCTCACTCTCTTATGATCACAGAGTAATTGATGGCGCTGATGGAATTAGATTCTTAAGATGGATTGTTGAAGCAATTGAAAATCCATTAAAAATTTTATAAGCATTTATATAAACTAATTTTGAAGGAAAACATTT
>CAZQSR010000313.1:0-1816 GCA_964596145.1 uncultured Ignavibacteriaceae bacterium | reverse complement strand
CTGGTTTTCAAGAGAGAAATAAGCCCTCTTGATAAAAAGCTCTGTGCTTAATTTATATATTTATTAAACAAATCATTTATTCATATTTTAAAGCATCGACAGGGTTTATTTGAGATACTCTGTGTAAATAAACAAAAGCAGTTATTTGAACAATTAATAACGAAATAATAAATGCTGCAACAAATACCCAGGATGTAATATCAATATTATAAGGGAAATTACTTAACCATCTGGTCATGAAATAAATTGTAACAGGTGCAGAAAATGAGACAGCCGCTATAGCCAGGATCAGATTATTCCATGCAAAGGCATAAATAATTATTCGTTCCGAACAGCCAAAAACTTTCTTAAGACCTATTTCTTTTGTTCTTGCCCTGGCTATAAAAAGTGTGAGCCCAAATAATCCTGAAGCCGCAATTAAAATAGTAAGCAGCGAAAAGATTGTAACCAGAATAGTCAGGTTTTTTTCTGATGAATAGAGGCTTTTAATAAGATCTTCAATAGTCAAGTAGGTGAAAGATCTGTTATCAGGTGCAAATTTCTTCCATTCCGCCTCCAATTTAGGCAATATGGTACTTAAAGTACCTGTTGTATAACGAACCGCGACTTGAAGAATATACTTATCAGTGGGATAAATTAAAGTTGCAGGAATTTCGGAATGGATAGAATGAAGGTTAAAATCTTTAACAACTCCTATAATCGTTCGATGTCCGAACTTTATTCCTATTGGATCAGTAATTCCTAATTTTTTAACTGCAGTTTCATTTAACATCGCTGCCTGAGTCATATCACTGCCATATTCTTCAGAAAAATCGCGACCTTCAAGCACTTTTATTCCCATAGTATTCAGATAATTATAATCAATTAGCATAGTTTCTAATTGAACGTTAACTTCATTGCCCTGGAAATGGTCAATCATCATTGTTGCAGAATTCTGTAACGGAAGACATTCTCTGGTTGCAGCAGCCTGTATAACATTCGGAATAGATTTTATATTATTAATAAAAGCCGAATATCCCCGAAAATCACGGCCCAGATTTATTAAGAGAATATCACTTTTATAATGCCCGGGATCTCTTTTAATTGCATACTGATACTGGGAGCGGATGATTAGTGCGGATGATACAAATGAACAAAAGATAATTAATTGGAAAACAATGAGAATTGATCTTAATACCGTTTTCTTTTTACCTGATTGTATCGAATTTTTTACAACATTAATTACATCTAACCTGGAAAGGATTGAAGAAGTGTATATACCTGATGCTATGCCGATCAATAAAGTCAAAATGAGAGAAACTAAAACATAGATGGGAATATTTGAATTAATTATGCTGAGAGAAGTTTGGAACAGTTCGCCTGTTATTGGAAGAGCAAACCACATTAGGAATAATGCAATAGGTATTGTCAAAATTGCCATTAAAACTGACTCCCCGTACAATTGATATTTAATATCTGAATTCCCTGCCCCGAATGTCTTTCGAAGGCCTATCTCCTTTGCCCTTTCTGATGAAACTGAAGTTGACAGGATAATGTAATTCATTGCAGCTACGAGTACAATCAACAGAGCTATTGTAATAAACAATCTGATGTTCTTTTTATTCCCTTTAAGTCCTGTATTTCCAACATCGTCAGAACCTAAGTAAACATCTTTAAGGTTTTGAAGAAAGTAATGAAAGTGAGGGTTTTCACCTAGATTTTTAAGTTCAAAAGCCCTGAAGCTTTTCTCTAAATCCCGGGCATCTGAGTTTTTTGAAAGTAAAATCCATGTTGTCCATAAGTTTTGAGACCAGTCCTTATCAGCATTGGTAATGCT
>CAZQSR010000312.1:0-1843 GCA_964596145.1 uncultured Ignavibacteriaceae bacterium | reverse complement strand
AAACAGAACCAGCTTGGACAGTGTTGGAACGGCAGAGATGGATTGTTCAGAATTTGTGAGTCGTTTTATACAGAAAGCTTGTGGATTAGAAAAAGTTCCGGATTATTCTACTGCGTTAATGAATAATTGGATTGAGAATAAGAAATTTGGAGATAATAATTTGGAATATTTAAAAGGAAGCGATGATGAAAATTTTAAAGACATACAACCAGGAGATGTTTTCTTATGGAGGACCACAAGCGTGGGACATGTAGGTGTAGTTGTTACTTATAATAGTACTACTGATTTAGTTACCGTTATGGAGGCAATTGGTGAAAGCGGGGCAAGTGAAGAATCCTTATCAAAAAATCTAAATGGATATTGTAAAGATTGTTTAAGGATTTCTCTGTATACTAGGACAGGTAAATCTTTGGCAAATCATATTGGATGGAAAGGATATTTTAGAACCAAAATTAAATAATTATGAAAAAGCTTCTAAGTTTCATTATTCTTCACATTTTTATAAGTAGATGTTCATCTCAGGAAATATATTTTAATGTAGATTTTTTCAATTATATCGATCCTAAAAATGTTATGGTTTCGGTTTATGATACTTTACAACAAAAAATCATTATTCCGAAATATGAATTTGAATTTTCAAGGTTAAATGTTGGATATGCTTGCCTTTTTGCTATTTCAAAAAAATATCCTGAAGAGTGGATTAAAAAAGAAAAAAAAGGAGAATGTGCTTCTTTTGAAGATAAATCTGTGTCCATATGGTGCCAGGCAGAACATTTATTCATAGAGGATACAGTGCTATTAAAAGATGCATTCGACATTTATGTTTTTCTAATTGATAAAAAAGATTTAGAAGGTCCTTTCAGGGAACAAACAGATGAAGGATATTATGACAATTATTTTCCAAAAAAAAATTCTAATGTTTTTATTTATAAATATAATAATAATAAATGGATTAAAGAAGGAACATTAAAAAATCCTAGTGGAGATATACCAAAATTTATAGGTTCAAAATATATGAAAAAGCTGGCCCAAAAAAAAATCGAAGAATATTTACAAAAAAAGTAACTATTATATAATCCAAGCGCTGAAATGATTTTATTTATTTATTTATTTTCATGACATAGAAAGCATAAATAATGGAAAAGAAAACTTATTTTTTAAGTTTATAAATAAGTTATTATACACAGACTGCAGCGACAAACAGATTCTGGAAGAAACAACGGGAGAATGCAGCCCCGCATCCAATGAATTTCCTTCAAAAAATAATAAAAACAAAAAACAGATTGAATCAATGAGGGAAACCGCCAACGAAATTTCCATGATAAAATTTATTGATCGGGTTTATGCGGCAAGAAAATTGTATGTGAAAGCTTATAATGTGCCTAAATGGGGGAATATGGTAGTTAAAAGATATAAAGAAGAACCGGACCAGTTAAAGAATACATTGGTGTATAAATAAAAATAAGTCAAATGAATAAAAAAACTATTTCATTAATATTATTATTAATCTCAATGAATTTGTTTTCGCAGGTTAATAATGAAATGTTTGTTCCTTTAAGAATAGCATATTATCCGGGAACCAGCTATAAGATTCCAATGGACGATGATGAGTTTAAAGATATCTGGGTCAGAATATTAACTTTTCATCTGGCCTATCCCCGTGCTGCCCTTAATTTACAATCAAAAGACAAGGAGGCGTATCAAAGATTAAATAGCCGATTGTTAATTACCCGCAGCGAATGCGATACCTTCGTACGGAACTACATAAAATACTATTTGAACCAGAGGGAAGATTATCACCAATATGGAACCGGTGCCTATTATATTCAAGAAAATTCTGGTG
>CAZQSR010000311.1:0-1849 GCA_964596145.1 uncultured Ignavibacteriaceae bacterium | reverse complement strand
GATCTACACTATGACTAAATCAGGAAACTATTTAATGAGGAGCATCTTTTTTGTCAAAGTTACGCCATTTGAAATCATTTTATAAAAATAAACGCCAGCAGCAAGATTGGATGCATTGAACTGTCTTGTATAAATTCCTTTATCTAATTTTTCATTGACAAGAGTCATCATTTTTTCTCCAATTGCATTGTAGATTGTAAGTTCTACCTGACCTGAAACAGGAATTTCAAAACGGATTTCAGTGGTTGGATTAAACGGATTTGGATAATTGGAAATCTGATACTTTAATTCTTTATCAAGATTTATCTCAGCAGTATTGCTATATGAAAAGCTTCCATTATTATCAATTTGTTTTAATCTGTATTGATATTTTCCAAAGATTACATTTTTATCAGCAAAGGAATAATCTTTTGGAGAATTTGATGTCCCTGCACCATTAATAAAACCAATTTTAATCCAGTCTGATTTTAATTCTTTTCTTTCAATTTCCCATCCTTTGTTTTGATTTTCAGTTGCTGTCTTCCATTTTAATATTACTCCATAACCTGTTTGTTGAGCATTAAAAGAAGTAAGCTCAACGGGCAAAGAACTAAGTTCAGAAGCAGTAAAATCTGAAAAACTTGTCTGGCTTCCAGAATAAAATCTATTATTAGCAGCATCAACTTGTATAATAGGCTGCCATGCAGCACCATCCCATTTACCACCATATAAGTTTGATTCAGTACCGTTTATATCGCTATTAACATAATAAAAATAAGCAGTGTACGCAGGACTTGTAATTCCGCTTTGAGTTAATGTCCAGTATCTTAATAAATAATCAATATCAGCAAAATTAGAAGGATGCTTTGCATTTACAACTTTAGCGGCAACATATGCAGAAGAAAGTGTACCAACCATAAGATTGAATTCTATCGGTGAATAATCAGCATTATCAGTGCTATCACCAATTGGAAATGTAAAAGATGATGGCGTTGATGTAAAGACTTTTCTTACTTCACCTGAACCGGTTGGAACAATCATATTGGTCGAAGATGGAGTACCGCCTATGCTTGCATTTGCTCCAAGAGTCAGATTATAATTTCCAAGTGTCAATAAACCATTTGTAAGAGTTAATATTCCATCGACAGTTAAATCAGTTCCTAATTTCACTCCAGGTGCACAATTAATTTTCAAGTTAGATAAAGTTGTTGGTGAAGTTCCAAGTGTAATAGAATTTGTTCCGTAGTATTCAACAGTGGAACCATTATTTAGAGTGATTGTTCCGCCCGGAAAAACACCGTCCATTAATTTTAACAAACCAGTCGAACTAACAGTTGCCGTTCCTAAATTTCTAGTGGTGGTTGAGGAACTGCCAAAATCAATTGTGCCATCAATTGTTGAAATTGCTGAAGTCAATTCATAGCTGCTAGATGCGAAACCATTTATTAATCCACCACTTAATACATTAATATTGACAGTTCCCGTACCAGTATTTGCTCTTAAAGGTGCACCTAAATTAATCACTCCACCATTATAAACATTTAATGTAGAAGTATAAGGAGCAGTATTACAGAGATTAACAATTGATGTATTCTGAGTCACTAAAGTACCATAAATATTAAGTGTAAGAGTTGAACTTCCAGCCGAAGAACCACTGCTTGTATGAGTTGAAATATAAGCATAAGGAGCCATTGTTAATGTTTTTCCAGCATTAATAGTAACAGTAAATGTATTGTTTGCTGTAGATACATATAATGCTGTTGAACCAGTTCCTGAGCTACCAGCATAATTTAATTGAACATCTGTGTCAAATACGATTGAAGTTCCAGTAGAATTTTGTTGAACTCTTGAAAAATGAGTAGTTCCATTA
>CAZQSR010000310.1:0-1868 GCA_964596145.1 uncultured Ignavibacteriaceae bacterium | reverse complement strand
TGATGTTTTGTGCGGCTTTTTGGGGTTGGTTTATACTTGGTTAATTCGCGTTGGGCTTTTATAATGAAAAAGTTTCATTCCGTCTGAGCTGTCATTTTAGTGTATGGATGTCGCACTTCTATTATTTATAAGTATCCGGGAAATGACTTTTACTGTATTGTCTGATCGTTTCTCATTTCCTGGAAGTGATTATACAGAGTAATTGAGCTTGGCGACTTTCCATGGCTCTTATAGAATAAATTTTAAAATTTCGCTTCTCCGTTTAACAATTATCTCATTGCCGGTCGATTCACAACCTAATTCCTCGAATGTTCTGTAAGTTTCACATGGATTGATTTCATCAACCCTGATATTATTAATGGACACAATCTGGTCTCCGATTTTCATTCCGGCCTTTTCTGCAAGCGAACCGGCAACCATGTTCACCACAATAAGTTCTTTGTTTCCGGGACTTCTTGCTTTAAATCCCGAAAGCTGAAAAATGTTCTTTTTGGGCTTGAAGTAAGCCGGATTGGGCTGTAAATAGAGGTTTTGCTTTTGATAATCAACAAGTATGTTAAATCTCTTGATCAAATCCATACCCATTGCATTTACTATCATATTTGGTGTAGTGACGACCTGAATAGAATCGATTTGAAGTCCAGGAGTCAATTTGAGACTCATAATTCCTGTGTAGGCAGTGTCTGGTGCTGCTGATCCGGCAAGGGAACTGTGTAAATGTCCATACACTGTTTGTATGTTTGATAATAAGTTACTGTCTTGTCTTTGAATTGATTTAAATACTTTATTTTTCAAAATCAGGCTTCCTGTATAGCCGGTATCAAACATTGTTTTTGTTTTGCTTTTATAAATAGAAGTAAGAACTTTAATATGAGATACTATATTGAAGTGTGTATTAAGTTTTGTCCAGTTTTCAAGCGGAGGAAGTTTGTCCAATATACTTACGGTGGAATCCTGCATTTTTATAAGCAGGATTTTATTTCTTTTCCCTTTAATGTCCTGTGCAAAAATATCAGCGCCCCATATGCCTCCGAGATTGTTACAGTCAAATGGATCGTTTCTGTATATGGTTGAGAGAACGCTGTTTTCAATTTCAAACCAGTTTGTTTTGATATTCCCCCACTTAAGGTATTCTCTGCTTACGTTCTTCCCGTCTGCCGATAGTGATTTTTGTTTTTTTTGGGTTATTTTGTCGCCATAAAAGAGATTATTTGTTGTGGAATCAAGAAAAATAATGCTGATCGGACTTCCAAGGTCCAGGAGAAAGTTTCTCTTATCTCCATTTGGTAGTTCTGTTATTATATGGATTTGATTATTTAGATAATTGAATTTTGTCGCTTCTTCGCTAAAAGAGATTTTAGAATCTTTTGATGCATTAATAACTCTTGCAACGTTACATCCCAGTAGGCTGAACATATAGAGTATAGCCCAAAGTAAAATATTAATTTTTATTTTCATTTCAACTTTATTTTTTGTTTATGAAATAGATAATTGCGGCATGATATTATTCAATGTGCACGACAGAGAAATCAAAGAAAAGTTTATGTATTTGATTACTTGATTTTTTGCCTCGGAAAGTGTCCTTTGTCAAACTTCATATTAAGCATACTGTCTCCCTTGATTATTATGAAACTGGAAGACAGTATGCATTTGTTTTGGTAAGCTATGAGTTGATTAGAGGAAAGGGAAAATTGTTGTGAGAAGCGCTATTGCAATTTCAACTATTTTTCTCCAGTTCCATCTCTCGATGTTTAAAACTTCTTCGGGATTATCTGCTTTCCAGGTCGAAAGCTCAGTAATAAGTTTTGCTGTTTCAACTCCGGTGATCGAACTTTGTACTTGTTTTTCTGATAGATTACGGGCATGGA
>CAZQSR010000309.1:0-1868 GCA_964596145.1 uncultured Ignavibacteriaceae bacterium | reverse complement strand
CTCCGCTCGGCGTAGTTTGTAACTACGTCGGAGCTAACCAGCGGTCTCCTGACCGCTCTATTTCTAATTCTTTGGCTGGTTTGTTGAATGTAGTTGAAAACATAGCTATCTTAGCATTATGTCCACTGGTTATCAAATAAAAGAGCAGACTGCACCCTACTATCTTACCCTACAAATAGTGGATTGGATAGATGTATTCACCAGACAGATATATCGTGACATAGCTATTGATAGTTTCAGGTATTGTCAGCAAAATAAAGGATTGCAGATATTCGGGTATGTTATTATGTCTAACCATATTCATCTAATTGCCAATAGCCCCGATGGGCATTTAAGTGAAACGATAAGGGATTTCAAGAAATTCACCAGTAAAAGCATTACTGATGCTATTGCTGAAGGTAATGAAAGCAGGAAAGTCTGGATGCTTAACCGGTTTGCATTTAACACAAAATTGCACAGCAGGAATCAGAAGTACCAGGTTTGGACTCATGAAAACCATGCAGTTGTTCTTTATTCGAATGATTTCATACAGGAAAAACTGGAATATTTGCACAATAATCCAGTACGGGCTGGACTAGTTAATCGCCCAGAGGATTACTTGTACTCTAGTGCAAGAAACTATGCTGATCTGGAGGGCATACTGGACATTGCTTATATTGAAATGAAATGGAAAACCTACTGATTTGGTTTTTCAGCAGTCTGAAGACTGCTTTTTATGTTCGACGAAGTCGGGAGACTTCGCCGAGCGAGGGACAGCTATACAAATTCTTGATAGAGATGATGCGAGACAAGAATTAACAACAGTACCTTCTTCTGGAGATACTATTATTAACTCACAAGTTGCAAAAGATAATTCTCAAATTAATAAATCAAATAATAAGTAATTATGGCAGAAAATGTAAAAAACTCGCAAGTAGCTGATAGAGGTAGCGTAATATCTAACTCGCAAAACGATGTAAATATCTCGATTAAAAAAATTAGAAGAGAGACAATAATAATCAGTTTTATTGTTGGCATATTATCATCTCTACTAGCTTCTTATGCATATGAACATTGGTTTAAATAACACAAATTATTATAATCCATCAGTCGATAAAAAGTATTTTTCAGGTAGGATTTAACTATTTTCTAAGGTTATTGGTTTATTTGAAAACCTAAGTAAACAGATCAGAAAAATCATGTAAAAAAAATAATTATGACTAACTCACTTAATGAAGTTCTGTTTTCCATTATGAACTTAAGAAGATGGAATACCATGCCTCAGATTGATCCTTGGACTGAAGCTGAAAATATTGCATACTATACACATCTGGCATATGCTATTGCTAGAGACAGTTTGAAACTAACTAATGTTGAAATGGAAATCCTATTAAAAAGATGTCTTCTTAAGTCTATAAATAAACATAAACTCTCAGACATTTCAATAAAATCTAGAGATACTATGAGGGAAATTGATTCTGAAAAATGGGTTAAATTAATTGATGAAACTGCAAAGGAAATTTCAAGTTATTTTCCAAGAATTATTTCTGAAAATATTTTAACTTTTTTAACTTTTAACGGGAATTATAAAACAAAGGATAAAGAAACAAAAAAACTTATTGAGGATTTAATCAAATTTTGCCAGTATAAAGCCGCACAAGAAGAATGTCAAACTAATATGTTAGTATATGGCAAAAATTCAAATTACAAAAAAATAAAAGATGATTTAGAACAAAAGATTACTAAGAATATATCAAGCAGTAACAGAGGTATTTTTCAAAAATCATATGATAATTTGCATAAGATTGGTTACTTAGAAACCATAAAACAACTTAAGTATTTAAGAAGATGGAATAAAGTTATAAGATCAAATGAAAGCACAGTTATGG
>CAZQSR010000308.1:0-1870 GCA_964596145.1 uncultured Ignavibacteriaceae bacterium | reverse complement strand
ATATGTTCGAAAAGAGTACATAGAGAAGATATTACGGGCAATTCCTAATCCGAGGCTAGATTTGCATTATGGGGTATTGTGGAATATGCTTGTGTGTGAGATATGGTATGGAATGTATATTGAAGGAAACGCGCAAAATCTTATATCGAATCTTGATAATTTAATTTAAACACTTCTAAATAGATATGAGTGTACATGAAAGTCGCGGTTTTTGGAGCATCAGGATTTGTTGGAATAAACGTCGTGAATGCATTATCAGAAGCAGGAATGGATGTTATCGCATCAGATCTCAAGGAAATGAAATTTGACACTGCCAAGTTTATACAAGCAGATCTCCTAGATTATTCCCAGGTTGGAGCGGTCGTAAAAGATTGTGACAACATCATACATCTTGCTGCGAGTCCGCTCCCGGTTTCTCTCGATAAACCCCGTCTCAATGCAAAGATCAATATCGAGGGGACACTCAATATCATGGATGCGGCGCGTGAATTCAACTGCCAAAAGATTATTTTTTCATCTGCATCCTCATTGGTAGGTCAAGTGAAATACAATCCTGTAGACGAGATCCATCCATGTGTCCCAAAAACCCCCTATGCTGTCGCAAAATTTGCTATTGAGCATTATTTACGCGTTTACCAGGAATTATACGGATTGAATTTCCTTGTTTTTAGATTTTTTAACATATATGGGCCAGGGCAATATCCAGAAAGCGGGGCTTTAATCCCAATGGTTTATAAAAAATTGACAGAAAGGAAATCATTTACCGTCTTTGGAAGTGGAAAACAGACCAGAGATTTTGTGTTTGTGGGCGATCTATGTAATGTATACTTGAATGCGATTAAAAACAATATAAAAAATGAAATTGTTAACCTTGGTTCAGGTCGGGGATCCTCTGTAAAGGATATTGTGGAAATATCTGCAAAAATTCTTGATGTTGAGCCTTTTTTTGATTATCAACCTGCAAGGCCGGGAGAAATTGATAATTTTGTTGCTGATATAGCGAAATTACGAAATTTATTTTCATACATTCCGGATACATCAATTGAGCAAGGTCTGAATAAAACTTTTTCATGGCTCTCTACAGTGTAATGAATTAGAATAAAAAATCCTGAAAATCAATATCGTCTAGTTAAAGTTAATTTATATAACAATCCATTATAATCTCCGAATATTTTTTTCGTATTAAGCGTTAAATATACATAATATGAAAAAAGTCTTAATTACAGGGGCCTCCGGTCTTATTGGTTATGATGTTATTCAAAAAATTCAGGATGGGCGGGATATTTATGCAACATCAAGAGATAATCGTGATCTCTCATTCCGGAATACCCAGATAATTCATTGCGACCTCAATAAAAAATTGGATTCTTCCATATTACCAAAAAAAGTAGATGCAATAATTCACCTTGCACAATCAGAACATTTCAGGCAGTTCCCTGACAATGCCGAAAAAGTACTCAGTATAAATACACTGACCACTTTATATCTACTCGATTATGCAAGAAAATCGGGTGTAAAAAATTTTATTTATGCTTCATCGGGAGGTGTTTATGGCTTTGGAAATGAAGGATTTACCGAAGACAATCCTATTACGTTAAATAAAGACTTGGGCTTTTATATTGGCACAAAACTTTGCTCAGAAATTATTGCAGAAAATTATATGCCTTTTATGAATATTATCATCCTCCGGTTTTTCTTTGTATATGGCCCACGTCAGAATCCTTCAATGCTCATTCCACGATTGGTAAATTTTATTTGTGAAAAAAAACCCATTATCTTTCATGGTCACGATGGTATTCGAATTAATCCAACTTATGTATCAGATGCCGCTGAAGCAGTTGCACGTTCACTGAGTCTTGGGGAAAGCCAG
>CAZQSR010000307.1:0-1877 GCA_964596145.1 uncultured Ignavibacteriaceae bacterium | reverse complement strand
AAATGTTTTATATTGATCTTTATTATTCATGTTTTGAGGTAGAATATGTCCTCCACGAGTAGTCAGACCATTATATCCATCAAGAGAATCACCAAGATTACAGATTATAAGTTTTGTAGCTCCCATCGTTTGAGCATCTCTAAGTAATGTATTAATTATTTTATTCATTCTATTCATAACCTCTTCTTTATTAAAAGGATTAGAATAGATAGAATAATCTGATACTTCTGCGCCAATATGCATATCACTTAAATATAGTATGATTGCAATATCTGTATCCCTCTCAGGTTTTATGATATCTAGATTAAAATCAATTTTTAAATCTGATAAAAATTCTTTAAAATTAGCAACTCCTTGCTTTAATTCATGGTGTTCTTTTAAAAGTTCACGATATCGAATTTCATGTAATCTTTCTTTCTGCAATTCATATTTTTTCAAATAATCATTTTCTTTACGTTGTAATGATAACTGAATTAATTCTTCAGTAGTTCGTTCTTCTAAAATATGTGGAGCAAAAGGTGCAGAAGCCTTTGTAATATTAAATGCTCTTAAAATCTTTTTAAATTCTTGAAAAGTATATAGTGGGAATTGTCGAGAAACTTCACGTTGAGTTAAATTAGTGCCATCTGCTGCATACAATCTATACATAAGATCTACTTCTTCTCTGGTTAATTCACCTTCTAATGCAGGTTTATCTCTAACAAGTATTTTGAATTTGTATGCTGTGATCTTTCCTTCTTCTCTAATTTGATCAACTTGTACTCTTTCTTCCATTTTAGCATCTTGTGATGCATCATATATTACATTTTCTTCCATTAATTTCTTATATTTTTATTATAAGCAGTTACGCCTGTATTTAATTTTACCTTTTAAAAAAATAGGCTGATACCCAATTTAGGATATCAGCCTTAAATAACAAGATTACTCTCTTGTAAAGAAAATAAATTTACCCATTTTTGCGGATTTTGAAGGAGTATATTTACCATAAGCGGCATATTTTTGTCCTTCGGTAATTTCTTTTACGATCTCGATAACATAGTCTTTTTTGTTTTCTTCAATCATTTCTTTCATCAATGCTTCTGCAGTTTTCTTGTCAGATGCACGACCTTCTACAGCACCTACTGATACTACTTTAACATTAGGAACTTTAACTTCTTTAGTTTTAGTTTCTCCAGTTTCAGGATCTTCAACAGTAATAGTTTCACGAGTATATGGAACTAATACTTCTACTTCTGTTACATTTCCTTCTTTATCAGTTTTTTCAACCAATTCCTTAACATACTTAACTTCAAATTCAGCTTCTTTAATCTGATAAGTAGTTTTTGCTTTACGGCGACCTTTTGTTGCTTCGTTAATTACAAAATAAGGACTTTTACGAGTGTCATCAGACGCAGCCTCAACTTGGATATAAGCACCCATTAATTTGTGATTTTTTAAATAATTTTCCATAAATGTATGGAGAGCTTTTCCATTAATTGGAGATCCTGCTTTTTTCCATGCTTGTGTTGCATTTCTCATATCTTCTAACGAGATTTCTAAACCTGATGCAACTAGTGCTTTTTCTTTACTGTAACCTTGCGATTCTTTAATTGTCATAATCATTTTTCATTTAAAAATTATATAATTTGTTTTCATCTAAATTTTTATCTCATCTAATTATAGTACAAAGATACTACTATTTTTATAATAAAATTGCCTCAAACATTATTTTTTAAGTTAAAAAATGTTAAAGCCCAATTTTATTTTTCTTGCCTCCAGATTTCAAATAATTTATTTTTTTTCTTGGAGTTCTTACTTTTGAAATAGCATCTTCTATTGAGTAATCTAATAGATACTTACAAGTATAAATTTCTTTTAAATCTGCTAATGAACATCCT
>CAZQSR010000306.1:0-1881 GCA_964596145.1 uncultured Ignavibacteriaceae bacterium | reverse complement strand
CCGACCGTTATGGGCAAGTTTGAATGCAGCATTGATTTTGGTATGAAATTTGAAAATCGATATAAAATTGGAGACCTGAAACCATCAAAAACGGGGCGTATCCGAAAAGCCAAATGAGTAGGAGAACTAATCATTACTTCTATGAATAAAAAATTATTCTTAACAGGGTTGCTTTTATCGTTATTCTTCCTCCCAAACTTTGCTATTGCGCAGAAAGACCACACAGCAGAGTTAAAAAAGAATCTTGTAACAATTGAAGAAGGCAATTACAAAGCATTCGATTTTATGTACTTAAAGTTCTCTAATGGAAATACAATGCAAATTAAAATTTCTGCTACTTGTCCTGTCGATATTATGAGTAGGGATAATTTCGTTTCAATGTATTCTACTTATGGAACAATATTGTTGCTTGCAACTTTTGCAGAAGCAGGTGTAGAAATGCCAGACATTAAAGACTTAGACGAACTAATTGGAGAGCCTGATATTACTTATAATTTCGTTATGACAAAAAATGGAATGCAAATTCAAGTAGGTACTAATCAGGGAAAAGAAAATGTTACAATGAAATGGGATGAAGTGTTTGCCGAATAAATTATTTTAGGGAATGATGCGTTTAACACATCATTCCCTAACAAAAAATAAAAAAAATGAAAACATATCTTTTTATACCGTTATTTATTTTAGGCTTAATTATCACAAGTTGCGATTCCCCTGTAACACGAGACAACTACTACTCAAAAATTAGTGAACTATATACTTACGAAGCAGAAAATATTGTAAGTTTTTTAAGCCTTGAAGGTTCTTATAATCAAAGTTTCTGGTCAAGTAACTTCGTAATTAGTTGTAAAATAAAAAATCAAGCAAAAGTTTCTGCTTGTAAAGATGTTGTCATAAGGATAACATATGTTAGCCCTACAAATAGTGTTATTACAACAGAAGACTACACTATTTACAAAGTATTTAATCCACAAAGCGAAAAAGATGTTGAATTTGAGATTAAAAACTACAAAGACGTCGCTTCTTTAAAGTGGGAAATTATCGGAGCTATTGGTATAATGAAATAAGTTTAAAAACCTGCCCATAACAGGCTGTTCCTTTCACTGGGGCTGATGATGCAGATTCGGAAAAATATTACTAATTTAGTTTCAGTTTAGCGGGTGATGACGCCGCTGGCAGTTAACTCCCCAGCGTAAGCAACAGCCGACCGTTGTGTGCTAGTTTCAAAACAAAAGCATCGATATTTAACAATAACTTAATAAAATGAAAAAGACAATGAAAATGAGTTTTTCCAAGACAGTTTTATCAATCTTTGCAATTACTGTTATTTTGCTTGCTGGATGCGGCCAAAAGGAAACAAAAAAAGAAAAAATTGGTTTTAAAATACAAATTGAATCCAACGTTGATGGAATCAAATTAATAGGCAAAGAAGGCTGTGCTTTTACAGAATTGTATTTCACTTTAACCCAAGACAAAGTTGAAAAGTTCAATCAAAACGGAATGGTTATTGAAGAAAATGCAGAAATTGAAAATGCAGAAAACATTTCAAATTTCTTGATAACAATAGTGAAAAGTAATGAAGAAATAACTTTAAGTGGATTAGAAGGAACTTCATGGAAAAGTTTGAGTTTTAGTTGCCCTGAATTGGGATGCACGCAGCTAATAGACGAGAATGGCATGCAATCAATGAATTAGAAATAAAAACCAGCACACAACAAAGTGTTAATTTTATTTGGGCTGATTCCGTTTGCAAGGTTATTCTCTTTTACTAACTTTACTATCGGGTGATGACACTGTTGGAGTTAACTCCCAAACAAAATCAACACTCGACCGTTGTGTGCTAGTTTCAAAACAAAACCATCGATATTGAACAATAACTTAAAT
>CAZQSR010000305.1:0-1898 GCA_964596145.1 uncultured Ignavibacteriaceae bacterium | reverse complement strand
AAGAGGCCGCTAATGATTATCTGAATAATCTTCAGAATAATGACAAATCTGCGAGCATAAGATTTGTGGGTAAAAAGACCTTATTAGGTCAGGAAAGCCGTCCCAGGGGCATATACGGGTTACTAGTTTTTCTTTATGGAAATTCCGGCCATAGGTGGAAGTGGGATAAGCATTCTCTTGAGACTGAGCTTAGAAAGGTAGGCTTTACAAATATCAGAAACTGCAATTACAATGATTCTTCTGATCCTATGTTTAAGCTAGTAGAGACTGCAGAAAACTTTGAAAACGCTGCCGCATTTGAATGCATAAAATAAATCAGTCCATTTTGTTGGTGATTGTATCGGAAGACTAACTCACATGGTTTGAAAATTGCATCTGGTTCATCTTAATGTAAGTCTAGATATCATTCCTTCTATCTTTTGAAATGGTGAATATATTGGTTAATGGTATATCGGCAAAATCCGGTGGTGGCAGGAGCATTCTGAACAACTATCTTAACCTTTTAAAAGAATCCTCTACCGAGGACAGGTATTATATTATTGTACCTGACTCAGACGAATATCTAAAGGTAAAAAGCGATAAAATAACAGTTATATATTGCCGGTTAATTTCCAAATGTTCACTACTGTTACCAATCTTTTATTTTGTATTGATCAGGGTAATTATCCGTAGATATAATATTAATGTAATATTGAATTTCGGAGATGTTATAATACCAATAAAGACTCCTCAGGTTTACCTTTTCGATTGGGCCTATGCGATTTATCCTGAAAGTATAACCTGGAGCAGGATGGATCCTAAAGAAAAGTTAATCAGGAAAATTAAAGTATATCTAATTAAAAGGTATATTAAATTACCCGAAGTGATCATAGCCCAGACAAATGTTTCCAGGCAGCGTTTGATTAAATATTATGAGGCAAAAAGAATTGAAGTAATTCCGAATGCAGTCTCTCTTGATCATCTTACGGGTGGAACAATGAGGAACTTCAATCTGCCAGAAGGGTCAGTCAAGCTGCTTTACCTGACCAAGTATTATACACATAAGAATATCGAGATTTTTATTCCACTGGCATTATTAATTAAGAAGCATAGATTGCCCTGGGTTCTCATTATTACAATTGACGAGAAACAACATAAAAATGCAAGGCGCTTATTGAATGAAATTGAATCACTCAGGTTGGAGCAGGTTATAATTAATGTTGGACCTGTTGAGATGGAATCTCTTCCATCCCTTTATGATCAATCAGATGCTCTTTTAATGCCAACTCTGTTGGAATCCTTTTCAGGGACTTATGTTGAAGCTATGTATCATGGTAAAACCATATTGACTTCAGATTATGATTTTGCACGTGAGATTTGCGGGAATGCTGCGTATTATTTTGATCCCATGGCTGTGGATACAATATTCCATGCAATTCAAGTTGCTTTTTCGGACAGTAAGACCCGATACCATAAAATAACTGAAGGTAGACAAAGATTGGAAGGAATGCTTTCATGGGATCAGGTCTTTCAAAGAACTCAAGATACAGTGCTCGAGTGTTTAAATTAACTTATTAAGTAATGAATTACCAGCTTTGCACGAATTGTGTCATGGACACAACCGATTCTAAAATCGTTTTTAATGATCTAGGAGTCTGTGACCATTGCAATGATTTTTATGAGAATGTTAAACCTCTCTGGCATCAAGATGAGATCGGAAGAAAAGCACTTGAGAAAATCATTTCAAAAATTAAGAAAGCAGGAGCCAGGCAGGATTTTGATTGCCTCCTCGGACTAAGCGGAGGTATTGACAGTTCTTACATGCTTCACCTGATTGTGAAGGAATTTGGCTTACGCCCTCTAGTCTTTCATACTGACGGAGGATGGAATTCCGAACTTGCTGTACACAATATAAATGC
>CAZQSR010000304.1:0-1904 GCA_964596145.1 uncultured Ignavibacteriaceae bacterium | reverse complement strand
ACATCATAATTTCCAGCTTTCTTTATTTCATTAACAAGCACTCCGACTTTTTCTCCAAGTGCGTTATAAATAGAAATATTAACCAATCCATCTTTTGCTATTGAATACTTAATTGATGTATTTGGGTTAAATGGATTTGGATAATTCTGCTCTAATGCAAATACTTTTGGAGGTTCTACTTCAACATTAATTTCATTAGTATATGAATATGTTCCATCATAATCAATCTGTCTTAAACGATAAGTATATTTACCAACCGTAAGATTTTTATCGGTGAAACTATAATTCTTTACTTCAGTGGTTGTTCCATTACCAGAAACGAAACCAATTTTAGAGTAAGACCCATCTTCACTTCGTCTTTGAATTTCAAAACCACTGTTATTCTTTTCTGTAGCAGTTGACCATTTAATCTGTACATTATTATTGTCAGCGTTTGCAGTAAATGATGTCAACTCAACCGGAACCAGACTCAAATTAAATTGTAAATAAATATTTGGTCTTGTTGCGGCTGTCGATGTTGAAGTCATTGTACAACCAGTTCCATTATCCATATGATAATGTCTGTTTAACGTTGCTGCTGTAGTTGATGAATTAACAGTAGTGTTAGATGTATAACTTGTATTATCAAAACAAATTTCTATTAACAAATTAGAAGTTCCATCCCAAACAAATGGATTCATTAAATCAATTGTTTGCCAACCTGTTCCTGGAACAGCATAAGTTCCAGCGAATACATCTGTAAAACCAGTTTCCCAGGCTGATAATGATGTAATATTTGTATTCTTCATTCTAATATAGAAACCGTTCATAACCTGCGAAGCTGCAGATACGACATCAAAACCAATTTTTATTATTGCACCGGCAGAACCACCGCCAGCTAATATCTCTGAAGCAAGATATAACATTTGAGTTCTTGAATCGTGATAATATGTATAGTAAGGCCAGCCAACTGCAGTTGTTCCAGTTCCGATCGTTGCGTTTGCAATTGCAACAATTTTAAATTTATATAATACGGTTGAATCAATATTATGTTGTGAGGAATTATCCCTTGCATATATTTTATAAAATATTGAATCATCATATGCAACCTGATTAGTGTCTGAATTGAAAAGTGCAGTAAATACACTTCCACTAGAATTATTCAATCTAAAATGTTTAACTCCACCAATAGGTGAATTTTTATACCATTTAACCCAAACTGAATCAACACCAATATTATCTGTTACTGTAGCAGTCACAGTTGCGGGCCAAGCAAGTCTTGGTACATCTAATAATGGAGTATGAGTAATTACAGGTTTAACAGTATCTGTTGCTGCAACAAACATATGAGGAACTGAAGGTGCGCCAGCAGGCCAGAGACCATATTGATTTATGGAATCAAATGTCATTATATAATAACGATAAATTGCATTTTGACCGTTACCAGGAATTGATGCAGTCCAGTTATTTCCAGTAGTCTTTGTCATTGTAATACTATCAAAAGCAGTAGTACTATTTCTTGACCAGTATAGTTTTGTTCTAGAAGGATTAATGCCAGAGCCAGCAGGATTGATTACACAATTAATTGCATAAGGACCTGTTTTATTTTCAGTATTAGTCAATCCTGTATGTTGAATATCAGGACCAATAATTATTTTGGTTGACCAACCTTGATAATTACCAGTTCTGTTATCTGACCATAATGGAAATACAATATTATTTACGGCAGCAATTCCAATATAATCTCCCTGATAACCACTGGCTAATCCGGAAATGGGTATTGGTTTAAATGCGGCATCACTTACTTTAAAATTCTGAAAAGTAGTACCGCCATCATTTGAACGAGCCACGTATACTTCAGCACTATCATTGGCTACATTTCTGCTATCATAAAATACTACAAATAGATTTCCAGAAGATTGATC
>CAZQSR010000303.1:0-1922 GCA_964596145.1 uncultured Ignavibacteriaceae bacterium | reverse complement strand
CCGCTTGTCGTGGCGATGGATTCTTCGGGGAAATCATTATATAAAGACCTGTAAACCTATATCGGTGCAGGGAAAGTAACTTTTTAATAAGAGAGATAAGGTGAAGTATCAGCGACTTCTGTTATTATATAATATAATCGAATTTATTTTATAGATGATGGTGTTTCTCATTCTTGTCCGTATGAAAAATGGTCTGATGGTCCTTGGAATTGTGCTTCTTGGTCTGGTTCTGATATCTGGGTGTACTCAACAGACCGCTTCTCGGTCGTACACAAACGAGACGTATGCGTTCTCACTGAACCCACCGGAAGACTGGCAAGAGATTGAAAACGAGATTCCAACCATCGCTGTCTGGTTTACCCCGGTAAACACTTCTGAGGTGTCGTTACGGGTTGATGTCCCGTTTATCCTAAGTGAAGGCCGGTCGCTAAGCACGTTTGCCGATCAAGTCGAAGAAAATCTCTCTGAAAGTGGCTTGAACCATACGGTTCTTTCTCGTGACTGGCGGTCTCTTGGTTCCCTGCAAGCCTATGAAATCGCCTATGTCTATGAGCTGGAGGGAACGATGGTGTACGTTAAGCAGGTTGCAGTGCTTCGGACACGCAGCGTGTTTTTGATAACATTCACCGCACCGTATTCAGTATCAGAATCGTATTTATCCGGGATAGATCAGAGCATTGATTCGTTCAAATAACAGAGGTTTACCAGGAGGGGAGACTGTATTCATTTTGTCATTTTGTCACGACAAGTATATAAAGAAAGACAGAGAAAGTATATCATGATAATAAATATCAATGAAGGATGGTGAGAAAAAAATGGAAACAATAATTATTGGAGCAATTGCAGGTGCAATAACAATAGGTGTATGGCCTATTCAAGGTGTTTGGCCAAAATTGTTTTAATTAAAACATATAAAAATTAAAAAACAATTTTGATCAAATATTTCATTTAGTGTATTTATATTTTTAATAATACGAGAATCGTATAGTAAAAGAAATCTGTTGAATAAAAGAATCTCATATTTTTTAAAAATCAAATTCTGGCAGCCAACGTTCTTTGTGGACTTTTTCACCAATCCAAAAAGTATGCTTTCTAATAGAATTCGGAAATTTCAAATTTAATTCATTGATTATATTATCAATTTCATCAATATTCTTTATTACTAACTCCACTTCAATATCCGCCCAGCCTATAGCAATATTTAAACACTGTAAATATGATTTTGTTGTAAGAAAATTAATAATAGATTTTTTTTGTTTGTGTTCCTTTAGATAAATATCGACCTTATGATGTTGAAGATTTAATTTTGAATAATCGATATTGACGCGAAATGCTTTAATTACATCCTTCTGAATTAAATTTTTAATTCTATAGTTAATTGATTGCGAAGAAATATTAAGTCTTTCTGCGAGATCAATCATCGGACATCGAGCATTATTAGCTAATTCATTTAAAAGTCGATAATCTATATTATCAATTTCAGCTTTTTTAGTGGAAGAGTTAATCTTATAAAATTCCCTATTTTCTTTCCCATTTGTATCTAATAAATATGTTTTTTTATAATCGATAGTTTGGATATAGAGCGAAATTATTTTTTTTGTAAAATTATCTTCAAATATATCTAATGTATTATTCCAGAATTGATAAAATTCAAAATTATCTTTTACCCAAATTATGACAGTTAAATCGATTTCACCCTTCGATGAAATAACTGCCCAAGTATTTTTATAGTTAATAAAATATTGAATAATTTCTTGTTTTTTTTCTATACCAACATTTTGTAATGTGAGATAAATTCTAAAAACATTATAACCTAAATTAAAAGTGTTTATAGCTGTCCAAAAATTCAGAATAACACCATCATCAAGCATCCGTTTAATTCTGTAGGAGACGACATCCTTTTTCAATCCGACTTTTTTTCC
>CAZQSR010000302.1:0-1927 GCA_964596145.1 uncultured Ignavibacteriaceae bacterium | reverse complement strand
TTTGGGAAGGATTCATAAAATCAAAGGCATTGATTTGTTGATTGATGCATATTCTCAGGTATTAAAAGAGTTACCGCACGCGAGGCTTGTTATTGCTGGCCCTAATGACGGTTATTTATCGATGATTCAGGAACAGATTCAACGATTGAACCTTAACAGGAAACCGCTTATTACCGGTCCATTATATGGTCGCGATAAGGTGGCAGCATATGTTGATGCGGATGTCTATGTGCTTCCATCACGATATGAAATATTTGGCAATACCATTTTAGAGGCATGGGTTTGTGGGACTCCTGTGATTGTCACGGATTCATGTGCGATTTCCTCAGTCGCTCAACATGCTGGAATAGTAGTGAAACGCGACCCGATAGAGTTAGCTAAAGCCATTAAAAGACTTATAATCAATGAATTATTGCAAGAAGAATGTTCCAAAAATGGGAAGACATTGGTTAATAATGAGTTTAATCTTGAATCTGTGATTACGGAGATCGAAGGGTGTTATTGTCAGGTAATTCAGACTAATTTGGAGAATAGATCCATATGAAAATATTTACTATCAGTCCAATGTATGGGCAAAATTTTATCTCAGTTAATCATATGAAGAAATTTTTTTTAGCATTTTTGATTGATAGGTGATATCAAGTGGGAAAAAAAAAGTTTAATAGTAGCATTGAATGTAATAATATTTTACTTGTCGCAGGAGGATCAAAAGGTAATAAATCTGCCGCTAATAATCAAAGCAAATTAATAAAATTACTGAATGAAATATTCGATCAGGTTTATTTTATTACTTTCTGCGATGAGGAGCAGGATTTCCAGATTCCGAAAAACCGTATCTTTTTTTTAGATAGTTATAGAAGCGCGTTATTAAATTTTTTATTCAACCAAGTTCGGGAAGTAAAATATATTAATCGAATTTTGGGAAATATTACGATAGAATCGGTCCTTTTTTCATTTGGTCAGGATTTAAACCTCATTCCAATACTCTATTTAAAATTATTGGGGAAAAGAGTGGTTCTTCGAAGCTCAGGGAGGCCCTCTAAAATACTATCAAAATATATTGGAGATAAATATCGGATTAAAACCACTCTATTCAGAATCATTGAAGAAATAAATTATCGAATTGTCGATCAGATACTTACTGAATGCGAATATGCAATAAAAGAGAATGATTTTGAAAAGTATTGTAAAGCATATTCTGCAAATTTGTTCATAGATACAAACCAATTTTTCTCAATAAAAGATTATCATGAACGGGAGTTTGATGTCGGATATATTGGAAGATTTAGTGAGGAGAAAGGAGTGTGGAAATTTTTACAATCAATCCCACTTTTATTACATTATAATCCGGGTTTAAAGATTTTCATTGCGGGAGAAGGTGATTTGAAATTTGAAATGATTAATTTTATACAAGAAAAAACAATCAATCGCAATATCACGATGCATCAATGGATTCCTCACAAATACCTCTCTTATCATTTAAATGAAATAAAATTACTCGTCATCCCATCAAAACGAGAGGGTTTACCAAATATCGCCCTTGAAGCGATGGCTTCTGGAACTACGGTATTAGCAACTCCGGTTGGCTCAATACCAGGTGTTATAATCAATAATAAAACAGGATTTATTTTAAGAGATTCTAATCCTGAAACTATTGCGAAGGGCATTGAACATGCAATGAATTATTCTCATTTAGAAAAGATTGTTGATAATGCGAGTTTATTAGTGAATGAATATTATTCATTTCCAAAAACGATTGAGCAACTACGAAAAGTACTATGTAATGTGTATGGGTGAAAAAATTTTTCATTTACATAAAATCCGAGGATTCCGAATATCATGCTCGAGGCCATGGCCTGCGGGACGCCGGTACTCGCGACGCCGGTCGGGGCGATACCGGACGTGATACGGGATGGCGAGACGGGTT
>CAZQSR010000301.1:0-1931 GCA_964596145.1 uncultured Ignavibacteriaceae bacterium | reverse complement strand
TCATTAACATCAAGTCCTTCTTCATGCAGAAATTTTATATGCTCAGCCACTTGTTCATTATATGTTTGATACGACATTGTAAGTTATCCTTGTTTATTAAATCTAAGATGAAGAGTTTAAGATAGGCCGGAAGAACATGGGCTTAAGCCATAGGCTGCATCTTTCTTCGGCCTATCTTACTTCTCTCCTTATTTAGCGAAAGGCGGTGCTTACCACAAAGCACCCGCCGTTCGCAATATTAATGACTTAACGTCTTAATGATTTAAGAAGAATTATATTACGCGTAATCATTGATTCATAGATGACTTTGAGTTTTAGGCTGTAACAGTTTACTCTAAATTCTGTAACAGATTATTCTAAAACGCGTAACAATTTACTCTAATATGTGTAACAGTTTGTTCTGAATTTCATTTTGCTTACTCTGATTTTTTTTGTTCCCTTGGCACTATGGTGTGACCCCCATTCGTGTTTTTCCCCCAACCCCCGATGATTCCTTTTGTTGTGAGTTCATTCAAAGCATCCTTGAGTCTTTTTTTTGCCATTCGTGGATTTGATTTTGCGGTTTCTTGCAAACCAGATTTTTCAATCAATGAACCTTCGTCAAGCGTTATTGCCTTACCTCTGCGTTGCGCTTGCCTTGTTTGAATATACGCTGCCAGATTTATTAAGCGAATAGGTTTTAGTTTTAAAGTTGAATTTGTAATTGGAGTTGCTAACATTGCTTTATCCTTGAGTTTTTCTAAATTGGGCATAGTAACTACTACAAATTTAGGGGGAGCATTTTTGGATGAAATTTTGGCTTCGATATTTAGCATTCTTGGCTCTAAAGAAATTTTTTCCAGCGAAGTTTTTTGTTTCTTATTATTTTTCACTTTAGGTGAAAACTCAATGGTTAATTTGGTTCTTTCTAACAATTTTACTGTTCTCCAGAACTCCCATTTTTCCTTTTGTGTGAAATAGCTTTTCCTTTTCGAGTCTACGGTTAATTCCATTACTTGGGTGAGACGAACTCTATAAGAAAATCGTTTTGTAACGTTGGCCATTTTTGAGAATACTAGGTATGTTAAAATTCCCTTCCCTATCATTTCTTTTTTGTAAAAGTCACAAAGTTTCTCTGCCTCTTGTTTGGATGTAGCCGAGAAGCTATACTCTAGTCCTATTGGTCCCGCAGCTCCCTTGTAATCTCTTGTTTTTTCAATTTCTTTTTCAGCTTTTTCATCTGGGATTATTGAATATAAAAGCCACTCATTAGGAGCAATCTCTTTTAATTTTGTTTTTTTTATTAATTCTTCAAGATGACATATTCTATCCATTATAATTTTTGATGCGCCAAACTCATTTTCAATATCCACACTGCTGAAGAGTTGGCATTTGAGAGCCTCATCCTCACGTTCCAATAAAGCTCTGTTTTCAGCCAAAAGCTTTAATAGTTGCGCAGATTTTACAGCATTTTCATAAGCATTAATTATGCTTTCATTTGACTGCAGACTAACGATAGGTGATTCGTTTTTGATGTCGTTGTAGTAAGTTTTCATATCTGTCTTCTGTTGATTGATTTCTGCTTTATTTTTAAAAAACCATAAGCTTAGTTCTTCCGGAATTATCCCCATTATTTCAAGATTTTTAATTTTTTTTGGTGTGAATTCTACATGAATAGACCCTTTCTGCCGAAAATATTCGTCTAACTTTGCAAGTTCTTTTTTGTATTTTTCTATTTGCTCTTCATCCGTATTTACTTTGCTCACAAACTTCCTTCAACTTTTTTATTTTTTCCAAATCATCCTGCAATACTCCAGTTCTCGCTCTATAACCTTTTGGGACCATGCTGATTTCAAGCCTGAGACTTTCATAAAATTTTATTTCATTTGTTACGGTAACCCCTTTGTATAATTCAAATGGGGCAACAGGGAGATGGGTTTCGCCCAAAAACC
>CAZQSR010000300.1:0-1941 GCA_964596145.1 uncultured Ignavibacteriaceae bacterium | reverse complement strand
TTGATGAATCAATGGCTTTATCTTTTTAACTTTATATCGAACTCACGTTAAATTATTTATTATTCAGCATCCCATGAAGAAATCAGAAAAAGTAGGGCATTTCAGAAGGGAAGGATATTTATTACAGATAATATTTATAATAGTATCAATATTATTAGTCAGACCTGCATTTGCCCAGGAAGGAATGGTTGCAAAGCTTAGTGAAAGTGAATTATCAGCTATACTACCTATACTAAAAGCAGAAGTAACAGGAAATGAACAACTTATTAATGCAGCTGCTTCAGAACAGGACAGAAGTTACAATCTGTTTCTCGACATCAAGTCAGGAAAAACTGATCCTCTTGAATGGCTGAAAAAATATTCAAAACATATCATTGTGCCACAAGGCGCTAGATATCTGCCAGAATGTTCCAGAGAAGTATCGATAAAGAGCAAGGAATTGTTCAAAGACTCCGAATCAGCAATGAAACCATCGGTTGTTCCAACGGCAGTATTTACATTTGGTAAAGATTTTCCTGCCATAAACAAACAACTTCTAGGAGAAAATACGACCAATGAAACTTATAACAAGCTCGTGGAAAATCCTTACGATGCAACCGATCCAAGCGTTGATAAGCTAAGGCTTTTTATTAAAGATATGAATTCTCTCTATACTAAAAACGGTTTCTCTGTAGATTATAGTCCATGGGAATTTCTTCCGGTTGCAACTGCATTTAGCTTCTATCATAGAGAAGATGAGGAACATATTTCAGGTTTTATAAATATCTTTGATTTTACATTACTTGATCCCGCATATCCCGACGTTGTAAAGCAGTGCAAGCCATATGTAATGGGGCCGGTCTTAGAAATTCAAGCCGGGTACAAACTCCTAGATGAAATTTTAAGGTCTCCCGATAACAGTAAACCGATTGATGAAATTATCAGTAACAGCTTAAAAAAGGCCGGGATATCAGAAGAGCGTTATGCCTTAATAAAAGTATCACTCATAAGAGCACGAATCGACAGTGATAATCCCGACGCAATTGAGGTACCCGATTTTGAATTTGTGGCCGCCACTGATGAAGAGAAAGAAACCGCCAGGATAATAGAACAAATGAAGGCAGATGCTCTGGCCAGAAAGAGCAATGTCACAATATATAACAAGCACAAAGCTGAACTTGATCCCACCCTTGATATCCTTCAACAGTATATCCATTAGCCATTAAGTATAACTGACATTACATGAGTAACAAATTTCAGGTAGGGAAATTTGTCGTTTGGGCATGATATAGTCTTATAAATTAAGACTGAAGAACATCAGCTAACCATAACACGGATGGTATAGGCAATTGCCATCAGCAGCCCGGACAGCTTAGTAATCAACGATATACACTATGCGAGAAACAATATCACAACTTAATAAATTTTGGCTACCGTGACTAATCCTGCTGCCAAGACAAAGTCAATATGGCGGCTGGCCGACGCGCTGTTGTGATTAATTGTAAAAGTGTATATTCAAAATAGATACAAAAGAAAAATTCGTAACTTTGTTTGAAAATATTGAGTTATGAGCACAATTGAATTAAGAAAAAAAATCATCAATCAGCTGTCTCGAATTGAGGATGTTTCCTTTCTTAGAGCAATTAAAACATTAGTTGATTCAAAGGCTCATGAAGAAATTTATAAACTTTCTGAATTTCAAAAAGAAAGAATTCGTGAAGGAAGAGAGCAGTTAAAAAGCGGAAAGACTATTTCGAACGAAGCATTACAAAAAGAAATAGTTCAATGGTTAGGTTCAAAGTAGAATTGTCATTAGAAGCCAGGCTTGACTTTATTGACATTCTTGAATTTTATATAAAAAGAAATGGTAACTCAGCTTATAGTAAAAAGCTATACGCTACAATAAATAAAATCATCAGGTTATTGTCTAAAAATCCATATTTGGAAAAAAAGACTGATGAT
>CAZQSR010000299.1:0-1952 GCA_964596145.1 uncultured Ignavibacteriaceae bacterium | reverse complement strand
GTCTATTGTAACTGGACAGGGAGAAACTCAATTACAATTAGCTGTAAGAAGACTTAAAGAGAGATACGGCGTAGAAGTTGACCTTGTAGAACCAAGAATTCCTATGAGAGAAGCTATTAAAGGAAGTCAACCTGAAGTAGAATATAAACACAAAAAACAATCAGGTGGAAGAGGACAATTTGGACATGTTGTATTTAAAATTGAACCACTGCCACGAGGCAAAGGTTTTGAATTTGTTGATGCAATTGTCGGTGGAGTTGTACCCGGTAGATTTATTCCTGCAGTTGAAAAAGGAATAGTAGAAATTATGCAAAAAGGTGTTCTTGCAGGTTATCCAGTTGTGGATGTAAGAGTCACTCTGCATTTCGGTTCTTACCATAGTGTTGATTCGGATGAAATGTCATTCAAAATTGCTGGATCAATGGGCTTCAAAAAAGGATTTATGGAATGTAAACCTTGCTTATTAGAACCTATCTATGAAGTTGAAGTGAAAGTTCCTGAAGAAAACATGGGTGATGTAATGGGTGATATTTCTTCAAGACGAGGTAAAATACTTGGAATGGACAGCGCAGGCAAATATCAAATTATTAAAGCTAATGTGCCTCTCGCTGAACTTTATAAATATTCTTCTACTTTAAGAAGTCTTACTTCAGGAAGAGGAACATATAGAAGACATTTTGCTTTCTATGAAGAAGTTCCAAAAGAAATTGAAGCTAAGATTGTTGAAGAATATAATAAGAGAAAAGAAGAAGGAAATTAATTTCCACTATCATACCGATTATTAAAAAGAATGCCACCCGTTATGGTGGCATTTTTATTTTATAATATATGATGATTATCAATCTAAAGAAGCATTCTTCAGTGGTTTAATTATTTTTTCTTCTATCAATAAAGCCACTTTCTCCTTAGTTGGATAATTAACTGCTGCCTGTAAAAGCATTATAGCTGTTGGTGTTGCAAATACCCATAACGATTGTGACAAGAAAATTACTCCTGTATTTACTGCTATGAATAATGCAACAACTCCTGCTAATGCTGCAGATTCGTACATTGCGATTGATATTACGTTTGCAGGTAGAAGTAATTGAACAAGCTTTTGCACAACATCAGTTATTTCATTATTTGCTTTATCAAGCATTGGAGCAGATAGTTTTGCTTTTACTTTTTGTGGATTGAACATTTGTCGTTCGATAATTCTTATAATAAATGGATGAATCATCAATATTGAAAAGATGAAAATACCAACTACATAAAACACTTCAACGGTTACAGGACTTTTTGGTAAATCCTGAACAGTTGCACTTGAATAAATAATAAACAAGATCACAAGGAAAAGTAAAGTACTGAATGGAATGGCAAGATTAATTATCTGTAAAGGCAGAAGTTTTTCTTTTGTTAGTTTCTGTTGAATATCAGATGAGGTTAAATTCAAATATTCATTCATCATTATTCCTGTTTTTAATTAGAAAATAAATGTACTCCGTAATCATCATTTCCTGCACTTATTTGTCCATAAAATATTTCATCCATTACAACTTCAAGAGTAGATGGAAGAAGATATCGTGCGATAATATCAACTTTGTTATCATCATATATCTTGATTTTAACATAATTATAAACATAACCTCTTTTTCGGTGAGAGATTAAAATGTTTTCAGAAGAAGTTAGAAATCCTTTTGGATTGCCTACTGCTTGTGGAGCAAAATATTCCCACGTTTTTAAATCCATTCCACCAATTGCATCGGGAGATTTTTCTTCAAGACTATCTACGACAAGTTTACATTTTGCATAGTAGATAACTGCATGAACTTGTTTACCATTTTTTAATGCAGTCATGATTTCATTAAAGTCCTTAAGCTGTGTTTGTGCATTAGAATCAAAACTTAATGATGATAAGAATGAAAGAATAAATAATATATTGGAGTCATCAATGAGGGAATTTGTCAGTTTGA
>CAZQSR010000298.1:0-1958 GCA_964596145.1 uncultured Ignavibacteriaceae bacterium | reverse complement strand
GGTAGCGGTGATTTTTCTTTGTTCCTTTCTTTGTATGGAAGACAAAGAAAGGAAGAATAATTGATGTTTTATGTACTTTTTCCTTGATGAAAAAGTACCAAAAAATCAAGGCAAAACGATGCTTCTGCCAGCCGTTTTGCCAGGGCTTAACCTTTTCTTTGGTTAATTTTCTTTTTGCTAATGTACTGAAATGTTATTGATTATGCTGCTAAAACACCAGTTTAGATTTGAGTGACAGAGAGTAGTAGTGGGAAATATTCTAATTTGCACGCAACAGAAAATCATGCAAAAACTGTGGGACAGTCGGAGATGAAGCAATACGCCGTATGCGTTTTATAATAAACCTGAACGCCCGGGGTTTTATCTTCATGGAAAGGGCGACATACTCGTAAATGTTTATCGGGCTTCAGGTTGTAGTAATTTAATAACATTGCCATCGTAAGATGATCCTTTATCTCTTCTATTTTCATAAAATTTATATTTGCCTTACAAGTTAACAAGGCAGATATATGTATTATTACCTATTATGACAATTTATTTTTTGTTATATTATTGCCTTTTAGGGTAATATTTCCTATATTTGTTGCTCTATAAGTTAATTATTCAAAAGCAATGGACATTGGTAAAAACATCAAGCGGATTAGAGAAGCAAAAGGGCTTACTGCGAAAGAAGTGATTACTGTTATTGATATGGGAGCTCCTATGTACAGCCGCATTGAAACAGGTAAAACAGAACCTTCTTTAACTACATTGGAAAAAATATCAAAAGCACTGGGGGTTTCGCTTTCTGAGTTTTTCCAATCTGACGGACAACTCAATGATGTCAATTCTTTCGATAAATCGCTCCTTGAAAAGGTGCGGCTAATAGAAGCCCTGAGCGAAGAAGAAAAGAAAACAATATTTTCGATAGTAGATGCGTTTCTTGGCAAGAAAAAACTAAAGGACGCTTTATCAAATGCTTTACAAATGGCTCATTAAAAAATAACTATATGCAACTGACTTATAAAATATTAATGCACAAAGAGCCGGAAGGCACTTATACCGTTTCGGTACCAGCCTTACCCGGCTGTATGACTTTCGGCGAAACGGTAGAACATGCCATTCAAATGGCCAAAGAAGCCATAGAACTTTATATCGAGGAGCTTCATGAGCGTGGTGAAGAGATTCCCGATGATAGCGATACGCTGGAATATTCTTTAAACGTGCAAACGGCATGAACTATTCGGCTAAAAACCTTATAAAAATTCTGGAACAAAAAGGCTTTTGCTTTAAACGTGCCAATGGCAGCCACCAGTTGTATTACAACCCAATAACCGGCAAAACTGTTATAGTTCCTGTACATGGCAATAAAGACCTGTCCAAAGGCCTTTTCTTTTCCCTTCTCAAACAGGCTGGTATTGACAGAACTGAAATTTAAACAGGTATAGTGAAAAACATAAAGTCCGGCGTTAATTCCGGGCTTTGTCGTTTTTAAAGATAATATTTCACTTTACTTGATTTATCAAATAGATATCTTGTTCCGTTTTCACTATAAGATGAGGTTTTACCTGCTTGTTAACTGGAGCAATTTACCCTACCATTCATAAATGACGAAGATCGTCCTGAGCGACAAATCTTTCACATGACTAGCTATTAAGATTATGTTGAGCTGTTTTCAGAGCGAATTTGTTGCTACAAAGCAGTATGATAAATGCCGCATCCGGGAAATTTGCGTGGTATTGTGGAAAAATTTGTGTGTGCCTGGTCAAAGTAAGCGATCCACAAGTCCCGACGCATAATGGTTGTTTTAAGGTCAAAAACTTCATTTCGGGACGGCTTGGGTCGCGTGAAAACAAATTTTTCGCTACAATACAGCAAATGGACCGGTAGCGGTGATTTTTCTTTGTTCCTTTCTTTGTATGGTAGACAAAGAAAGGAAGTACAATGATTGTTTTATGTACTTTTTCCTTGATGAAAAA
>CAZQSR010000297.1:0-1978 GCA_964596145.1 uncultured Ignavibacteriaceae bacterium | reverse complement strand
ATTACCCTGCTCATATTACAAAAATTATTAAAAGTTTTATAGTTGGGTATGATCAAAAAATTATAATGAAAAAATCTGATATTTATTTAGAAAATCCAGATGGACTTGTATATAGTGAATCTAGGAATAATTATAGTTATAATCAAGTTCTTTATTATGAGGGTAAATGGGCTGAAATAGATGTTTCAAATCAAACAGAAATTAATACTTATGGATTAAAAGTAGGAGATAAATTACCTGCTAATATACTCAACAAATGGTCCTCATCTGGTACGACTCGCTATCAAACAAGTAGGCCTTTATGGCATACGAGTGTTGTTACTTTTGCTGGTGACAGAAAAATTGAATCATTTAAAGTGCTTGATGGAATTGTAGGATTTTTAGTATCTGGTACTTGTGATGTATATCTTCGTGCTGAAGGATTTAAAGAATTTGCTGAATCATTTAATAAACCAAAGCCTGTTTTTGAATTTGAAGTTGGCAAGTGGTATAAGTATGATGCATGGTATTTAAAATATAGTCATACGCATGATGGTATATTTATAGCAAGTGAATATATAGATGCTGATAAAAAATATGCTTCAAATTTATATAACTTTACCTGTGGTCCTGCTGATAATGGTAAAGTTTTAATAACTGATCTATCAGAAATTCAACAATATCTACCTGAAGGACACCCTGATAAAATTAAAAAACAACCTGAATATATTGTTGGAAGGTGGTATAGATTAGGTGCATGGATTGGTAAATTTAAAGAATTAAATGGAGAGAAATTTTGTGTTTTTAAATCTGGAACTCCTTTTGATAACTATAAATCATTTCCAGGAGGACATTTATCATTAAGAAATGTAGGAATACCAGAATTAATAACTGACATGACAGAAGTTTATAATTTGTTTCCTGAAGAAAAACCTGATTTTAGTGATACTATTGATAAAATACCTGCACTTAAGTATACTTTAACAGAATTAGTTGATGATAAAATTATAGTATATATTGATTCTAAAGAAGAATATAATAAAATATCAGAAGCTGGTGAAAAAATAAAAAATTTTAAAAATGTCAGTGAATATTATGGTAAATATTGCTATAATTTTAAAAATGGAGAATATGCTTCGGATTCATCTAAAACTAATTCTGGATCATTTTCTCCAGAATGTGTTATAATAACTATTGATGATATAATATTTACTGAAGATTTAGAATTAAACAGATGGTATGAAAAAGATAATTTTATTGTATACTTATATGCAAGAAATTCAGTTTATGGATTCCATCATGATAAATGGTTTGAAAGTACAGGATTTAGTGAGGAAGGTCTTAAATTAAGTCATTCTCAAAAAGTCGGTGATAAATTCAGTAAATACATTAAAAATAAATATCAAATTGGAGACATAGTTATTGATCCATATGATAAACATGTTTTTAAAATTCAAGAATTACATTTTAAAACACATGAAAAAATTGTTGTTCCTGAATTAGGTAAAAAGTATGGATTTCTTTTTTATCACGGAAAATGGGCTGAAATAAAATCGGATTTTACTATAAATCTTTGCACTGAAGTATATGGTAAATTAACACCTTCTTATGAAGAGTGGATTAAAGAAACCAGTTTAAAACAAAAATCATCGGAATTACTCTTAAAATCAAAAAACAAAAAACAAAAATTTGTTAAATTAACAGAAATAAAAACAATTAAATTATGACTAAAATGAATGCATTTATGAAAGAATTCGTTGCTATTATTAAAGGTGACGATGCAGAAGCAAAAGCTGCAAAAGTATGGAGACAAGCTGAATCAGGTTTAAAAGTTCAAATTGCAAATCTTGAAGGTGATATTATTAACAAAGAAGATGCAGTTCTTCAAGCTGAAGAAAATCTTGCAAATGCTCGAGTAAATAACGGGAAAGAAATTACTGATCGTCGTAATTACGTTCAAAATTTGTTGAATGCTCAGGAAAGATTAGATGATGCTACT
>CAZQSR010000296.1:0-1983 GCA_964596145.1 uncultured Ignavibacteriaceae bacterium | reverse complement strand
GTAACTTGATAGGAAATCGCTTCGAATTGCCAAACGTTTCATACACGCAACCGTTACCACACATTAAAAAAAAACGACAACGACACGAAATAAATTACAAATATGGCAGGATTTCAAGCACCGATAACAATCCATCAAGCGATTGACAGAATTCGTAAAAACGAATATCTTTTACCAGCATTTCAACGAGAATTTGTTTGGTCATCAGACCAAATTGAAAAACTCTTTGATTCATTAATGAAAGGTTATCCAATAAGTTCAATGCTTTTTTGGAAAGTAAAAGGAGAAACAAAAACAGACTTTCGTTTTTATCAGTTCTTAAAACAGTATATTCAATTCCATAAAACACATAATGAATCTACAAATACTGACCAAGTAAATGATTTTCACGCAATTCTTGATGGTCAACAACGCTTGACAGCGTTGTTCATTGGATTATGCGGAAGTTATGCCTACAAAGAATATAGAAGAGCATACGCTTATAGTGAATGGAGCTATCCAACAAGACATCTTTATTTGAATATCAGTAAAACATATTCAGAAGAAGAAAGCGACAGAGAATTTATTTTTTCTTTTATAGACAAGGCAATATCAAAAGAAAAAGATTTGTTTTCAGACAATGAAAACAATAAATGGTTCAGAGTTGGTCGAATACTATCATTGCATCAAGACGAAAATTACGATTTAGATGATTTTGCAGAAGAGCAGGAATTAGACAAAGAATCAAAAAAAATGCTCAAACGACTGGATAAAGTTGTGCATACCGACTTGATTATTAACTACTATGAAGAAGACGACCAAAAACCAGACAAGGCTGTTAATATATTTGTTCGTATAAATTCAGGTGGCACATATCTTAGTTTTTCTGATATTTTAATGTCTATCGCAGTTGCGAATTGGAAAGAAAAAGATGCAAGGAATGAAATTTATAATTTAGTTGATAATATTGGAAGTAAAGGCTTTAATATAAGTAAAGACTTCGTTTTGAAGGCATTTCTGTTTTTATATCACAAGGACGTTCGTTCTATGATTACAAGTTTTAATAATGGATTTATTGTGAAGATTGAAGAGAATTGGGAAAAAATTAGAAATTCAATTCTTAGTTTGTTTGACCTTGCAAAATCTTACGGTTTGACAGATTATACCTTAACATCCTACAATGCAACACTTCCAATTTTATACTATCTATATCACCGAGATATATACGAAGATTTTGCAACTAAGAAATGTTATGAAACAGAAAGAGAGTCTATTCGTCGTTGGCTATTTTCGATTCTTTTAAGAAAAACTTTTGGCGGTCAGGGAGATGCAGTATTAACACAAGCGAGACGTGCATTTACAAACGACATTGAAACAGAATTGATTAAACCATTAAGTGATTTTCCAGTTAAAGAAATAAATACAGAAATTAAAAAACTTACTGACGTTGGTGATGATTTTATTGAGGAGTTGTTGCTCACTCAAAAAGATTCGAGATATAGTTTCCCAATATTGGCAATGCTTTATCCTGATTTGGATTACAAAAACAATAACTTTCATCAAGACCATTTGCATCCAGCATCAGCTTATGACCAACTAAAACAAGAGTATAAAGATAAATTTGGGTGGACGGTTTACAATTCAATACTAAACCTTCAAATGCTTGATTCAAATGAAAATATGTCAAAAAATGCCACTCCATTGGACACTTGGATTACTGAACAAACAAAAAATAAAGACAAGGACAGATTTATTGAAAGTCATTTGATTCCTAAGGTTGATTATTCTTTGGATAATTTTGATACTTTCATCATTGAGCGAAAGAAAATATTGACTAAGAAATTGAAAAATATATTGAATTGAAAGAAAAACGTGTGGTAACATCGTGTATAGCCAATGGCGGTGGAAGTGCGTGTTTGTAGCATCCTGCCCCGCACAAAGGTTCGTCTCGGTTGATACAGACGAAGCACGCAAACCGCCACTGGCCATACACGCGGCCGTTAT
>CAZQSR010000295.1:0-2001 GCA_964596145.1 uncultured Ignavibacteriaceae bacterium | reverse complement strand
GTTTTTAACAAAAAGTTATCAACTAATACGTGTTAATTTCAGGGTTAGAGGTTAAAACCCTTAGATTGTATTTTTTTACAGCTAAATATAAAACGTAAGTACTGTCTTTCCCTCCACTCAACGGGACAAGGGCATCATAAATCCTTCTCTTTTTTCTAGCACTTTGTAATATCTTCAACAATTGCGACTCTCCGTATGGAACAAATGGTTTGTATTCATTACAATAATTACAGGTCCCATTATTATCAAAAACAACTCCTTCAATTTTATCATCTAATAAACATTTGTTACATGTTTTTCTTTCTGGTTTCATTTTCTGATTTTTTTTTGCATAAACGCCAACGAATGAATATACGCAACATTGCATATATATATGCCTTGTTTACAAGCCATTTGCCTGCATCAGCAACTCAGATTTTCACCACGAATATAACATTTCTTTGAGAACAATTAAAATGCCATTTAAAAAGGTTTTAAAAGCCTTTTTAAATAACAGGGGTGGCCTGATTTGCTCCGGAATACTGGCCTGCTTTCACCGGAATAATAACTTGTCTCGTTGGTAGGGGAATTCGGGGAAATGAGAGGAAATTGTTCCAAATTCGAATGAACTGCTGTATGCGAGACCCATACGTATTGTGGCAATTCGGGAGTGTGATAGGTGTGCTCTGTCAGCTAAGTACTGGTGGAGGCGGCTACTCGATTAGCGTTTCGGGCTTTGTATTCATAGTTTCTTTTTTATTTTTCATATTTCAATCCTGTCGGTCTATCAGTTTGTCTAAAAAATGGTACTTGTGATAAGATTAAAACTACTCCTGAAGATGCACGACCTGAATAATTCTGATTAATTTCATCTCTTGTTATAAATCCTTCTGTCAAAAGTTTGTTTACAGTTTGCTTAAAAATTTCAATTTTAATTTTTCCTTTATTCCCGTTTGAAGTCAATCTTTCAATCCCACTCCAATCCGCCTTCAAAATTTTATTTGTTTCACCATTTCCCCTTGTAAGTGTCTTGCCAGACAACGGAATAATGTACTTTTCCCAAATACTTTCAAAAGTCTTGTCAGATAATTTTGATGTTTTATTCTTTGGAATTTGAGTTAAACTGTCTATGAAGAGTATTTCAATTTTCAACTTTTTTGCAACTTCAATTGCATCAGAAAGCAAAATACCATCAGTTGCAATAATCGCTTTTGTACAGTCAAAATAGTCTTTTGCACCGTGAAGTTCCATAACCATTTGTCGGTTAATTTTACGTGTCGAATTGCCGTACATTTTTGCTTGAATAGCGAATTTCTCTTTTCCTTTTGTAGCAAAAACATCAATTCCATAATCATTACTATATGGAGTTGTCTTGGCTTCATAACCTTGATTGCGATAATATTCGCAAACTAATTCTTCAAATTGTCTCGGATTCATCAGTCTGCTAAGTTTGCAAATGGTCGTTTAGAAAATTTTGAGACAAATTGTTGTATAAGTTCTGACTCAATCATTCTAGGGTCATTCGTTGGTAATGCTTTCCAACAAACTACTAAGTCACCAGAATTTTTTAATTGCCATATCAGCCGACCACCCCAATGTCCAACATTTTTTCCTTGTCCAAAACCGAAATATTGTTTTAATCGAGATTGAAGTGTGGCACTACTTCCGTCTTTCCCTGCTTTTCCAATGTAAACAACAATTGTGTCGTCAACCCAATTTGCTTTTAGTTCAGTAATTGAAACATTCGGATTTTTTCCTTTGAAATGTCCACCTGTTCCAACTGTCAAAAAATCACCTTTCTTAGTCGGATTTAAAACCAGATAAATTCCTTTAATTTTCGGTATTACAGAACTGTCTGCAAATAATTCTTTCATTGTCTTGAAACCTGTAAATCCAGATTTTTTTATTTGCTCAATATCTTTAAAGTCCATTGTCATATTTTATGATGTTTATTGGTTCGTGTCGTTTTTGTCGGGTAACTCAGGCGGATTACTCCGCCTTTGTCCCCAAAGAACTCATGCG
>CAZQSR010000294.1:0-2002 GCA_964596145.1 uncultured Ignavibacteriaceae bacterium | reverse complement strand
ACAAAAATAAACTATCTTTATGAAAAAATTGTCCTAATTGATTAGACCATCTCAAAGAAGCACAATGGAATTTATTGTAATATAATGGACTGGAATAAAAACGAAAAAATTAAGTATATAAATTTACTCAAATAAAAAGAGAATTTAAATGGTAAATCAAAATAATATCAATGTTTCAGTCCTTGATAAACTTATAATAGGGCGTGTTGAACCTCATATTTATGCGTTTTCTACGGAGACAGTGCCAAATTATCTTAAAGTCGGAGATACATATCGTCCAATTGAAGCTAGATTAAATGAATGGCGTAAATTCTTTCCTAATCTTGAAAAGCAGTTTACTGAAATAGCTAAAGTTGATGATGAAACATTTTATAGAGATTTTGCAATACATTATTTTTTAGAAAACGAACTCAAAAAAGAAAGATTAGATAAAAAAACAATCAAAAATCTTCCATATTTTTCGAATGAATTTTTTAAAAATGCAACAAATAAAGACATTAAAGATGCAATAAAGGATATTAAAGGCAATTATGATAAGAACAATAATAAATATCAGTATTACAAATTTGATGAAAGCAGGGTTCCGATAACACACACATACGCAAGAACAGAAAATTACAACCCTAGACCTAACCAACAAGAAACAATTAATAAATTTAATACTGCATTAAGAAAAGATAGGAAAAATCTTTTAATGTATGCTGTAATGCGGTTTGGTAAATCTTTTACATCAATGTGCTGTGCTACCGAAATGAAAGCAAAGGTTGTTGTAATTGTAACTGCAAAAGCTGATGTAAAAGAAGAGTGGAAAAGAACAGTAGAGAGTCATATTAGATTTTTAGAATATGAGTTTGCGGATAGCAACACTCTACTTCAAGACGAAAAAGTAATTAAGAAAAAAGTTAAAGAAGGTAAAAGAATTGTGCTTTTTCTTACTCTTCAAGACTTACAAGGAGAAGAGTTAAAACCAAAACACAGAGAATTATTTGAAAATAAATTTGACTTACTTATTGTAGATGAAACCCATTTTGGGGCAAGAGCAAGTGAATATGGTAAAGTATTATTAGAAGAAGGGTTATCAAAAAAACAAATTCAGAACGAGCAAAAGAAAAGTGATGAATCACTTGAAGAACTTGAAGAAAGTACAAAAAGACTAAAACCAAATATCCGTTTACATCTTTCTGGTACTCCCTATCGTATATTGATGGGCAGTGAATTTACAGATGATGATATTATTGCTTTTTATCAATTTTCAGATATTGCAAACGACCAAGAAGAATGGGATAAACAAAATATTAATAAGGACGAAGTAAAAGAATGGGACAATCCTTATTATGGTTTTCCTCAAATGATTCGTTTTGCTTTCAATCCAAATGAATCTTCCAGAAAGAAAATGGAGGAGTTAAAGAAACACGGGGTAACTTATGCATTTTCATCTTTGTTTAAACCAAAATCAATTACCAAAGACAATACAAATCAACATCACAAAAGATTTGAACATGAAAAAGAAATTTTAGATTTATTAGAAGTAATTGATGGCTCAAAAAAAGATGACAATCTACTCGGCTTTCTCGATTATGAGAAACTTAAAGATGGCAATATGTGTCGCCATATTGTATGTGTTTTGCCTTATCGGGCTTCTTGCGATGCTTTTGAAAATTTAATAAAAGCAAATAAGAAAAAATTTAAAAATCTTAGTTCTTATGAAATTATAAATATTGCTGGTGTTGATAATGACAGGCAGTTTAAAGATACGCAAACAGTTAAAGCTAAAATAAAGAAATGTGAATCTGAAAATAAAAAAACGCTTACATTAACCGTAAACAGAATGCTTACAGGTAGTACAGTTGAAGAATGGGACACAATGCTTTATTTAAAAGATACCGCATCTCCACAGGAATACGACCAAGCTATATTTCGCTTACAAAATCAATACATACGAAAATATCTAAGTACATGACAAAATTTTAATAATAACGTCAATGTCTTGTATTACAACACA
>CAZQSR010000293.1:0-2021 GCA_964596145.1 uncultured Ignavibacteriaceae bacterium | reverse complement strand
ACGCGCCACCGCGACTCTGCGCCAACGCCACATACCGCCGAACGTTAGCAGCAATATTTTACTACACTGCATAATTTTGATGAAAATATATTTGTATTTTTGAAAAAAAATCGTAAATGGTAAAAAAAATTGAATTAAGCAAACCTCCAGTCATTGAAGTAGTGATTGGTTCTCAATTTGATGGACCGATCTTTGATAATAGCTATGTTTACGAATTTTTTCAAAAAATTAAAGATCAATATCCCATTGTCAGAGAGAATCCCCCCTTACCTTCAATAATATCAAATCCAAACAAACCTGATCAAACTAGAATCCTACAAGGATTTAATTCAAGAAGGTTCTTTATCAATAAAGCTGGTGATAAGTTAATCCAACTTCAAACAGATAGACTGCTTTTTAATTGGAGGAAGAACACTGGAAATGAATCATATCCGAGGTTCTCCTCAGTACTTGAAGATTTCTTGAGATTCTTTCATTTAATCTCTGAAGATATAAAAGAGATATCCAATAAGGTTAATCAATTAGAAATCACATTTATCGATCACATTCTGATAAAAGACTTTGGATTAAATAATTATGTTTTAAATGAAATATTTTCCGATTTCAAAATCAAACAAGAGCTTCGCAATTTTGATTGTAGCTTCAGCATTCCTCAAGAAGATCTAAATGGTAATTTGAATTTGTCCATCAAAACTGCAATGAACATTTCGGATCAAAATAAAATTATTATTTGTGAATCTACTTGCAGAGGAAATAAAAGAGCTGATGAAACATTGAATACCTGGTATCATAAGGCTCATGAGGTACTTCTCGAGAATTTCATTGATTTTTTTACTGATAAGTCTAAAAAGGTTTGGGGATCAAAACAATGAGTGCTGTATTTATTAATAATGATATCAACTGGGATAAAGGAATTCTGTATTCTCCAACCATAGAAAATGTTGATTTACAATTGAAACCACATTCTGGTCTATATATTGAATTAAAATCAGATGAGATGGAAGCAGGTACTTTAAGATATGACTCAATTACTAGAAAGTATTTCGTTGATAAATTAACAGAAAGGTTAAATTTTCTTCAAGCTCATCAAGATGATTTTTTACTTGATGAAAACATTCAACAACCCAATGATTTATCTATTAATTATTCTTTCCAGACTATTTACAAGCTAGCTGATTTAAATATTTTCCCTGAAAAGCTAATTCCTTCGGTGGAAGAAGGTATTTGTATGAACTTCAAGAACAAGGAGCAAATCCTGTATTTTGAAATATATAATTCAGGAGAGTTAGGATACATTATTGAGGATATTAAACAGAATAGAACTCTTGAAAATGAGGATGTTTCTTCTATTGATGATATGGTGAATAGGATTAAGGACTTCATTGCCGCTTAAATGGAGCATCCACACTCCCTTTGCCAAAGAGGCAGAAAATCATTTAATTCAAGTTTTATTCTCCCATTTAATTTCATGTTTGCTAGGTGCTCAGGCACTGAATGGCACGCTGGAGAGGATTACCCAGATTTTGCACATATAAGATCTAGTCAATCATTCAACTGGAGTGTGTTTTCAATTCCAATTTGGACAAGGTTTACTGATACTAAAGAGTATCGTAAAGGTTATGGAGTAATCGGTTACAAAGTGGATACCATTCGGGGGACACACTTAATTAATCATATTTTCGAAAATAACACATTTGATTTGTGCCATAAACCAATAGAAAATAATTACTCTCATTGTGAATTGTCTCAATTAAAGACAGTTCCCCAAAAACTAAAGCGCGAAATTAGAATGACATTTAAACACAATTGTATCAGATCTATATATCCTTTAAAAGATCCTACAAGTACTCAAATATTTCTAGATTTCGTTCGTATGTATTTTCATAGGTCTATTTTTTATTTTAGTCGTATTTTATCAAAATCTAAATAGGATTTATTTTAGATCAAATTCCAAAACAAATACTGCTGCTAACAGGTCGGTATATGTCATTGGCTTTCCGCACCGCGAGAATCTTCTGGCT
>CAZQSR010000292.1:0-2024 GCA_964596145.1 uncultured Ignavibacteriaceae bacterium | reverse complement strand
TGATAATATTTACAGTTTTAGACAAGAGAAAAAGAAAAATTAACGTTGCCTAACATCATGTATAAAACATTGGGGTTTAACTGGTTATTTCATGTTTTCTGCCCCGCATCAGCTTTTGTGTCAGCAGACAGTGACGAAGCCCGCAATCCCCAACGTTTCATACATGTAACCGTTGTGCCCAATACTAAGAAAAACCGAAAATGCAACAATTGATTGATTATATAGAACGATTTGTAAGACTGGATTCAGAGGCAATTTCGGCTTTAGAAAATCTTGCTGAAATTGAGACATTTAAAAAAAAACAGTTTATTCTTGAACCAGGACAACGTTGCAATAAAATCTGGTTTTTGAAAAGAGGAATGGTACGAAAATTTCATTTATGTAACGGGAAGGAAATTACCACTTGGATTCATACTGAAAATGACACATTTACCTCTTTACAAAGTTATGCTCAAAACACTCCTTCAGATGAATATTTGCAAGCATGTGAAGATACTGAAGCGATTGGTATTACAAAGGTTAATAGTGAAAAGCTTGCTAAGTATCCACCATTTATAGTTTTTACTAATAACTTAATGGAGCGTGAATTTGTAAATATAGACAAACACACAAAAGCCCTGAATCAAAGAGATGCAAAAGGGAAATACGAGTATCTGAAATTGATTGCTCCTGAAATTATTAAACGGGCACAAATAGGTCATATTGCATCAATAATTGGTGTATCAAGAGAAACCTTGAGCAGGATTAGAAAAGGGTGATTTTGTGACCTATATCAAAAGAATTGATATTTTTCTTGCTGAACTTTGCAAGACAAAATATTTACTTTATGGCAAAGACATTGATTTATAAATCAGATGAAGGGAAAAAACAAGTTTTAAGCTATTATGAAACATTGCTGGAACAGTGGCATCAACCTTTTATACAAATTAATCTTGAAACAAAATTTGGAGCAACTTTTATTATTGAAAGTGGTAAAAAAGAATCACCAGCTATTTTATTTCTGCACGGTTCTGGTTCAAATTCTGCTATGTGGCTTGCTGATGCTATGATATTATCAGAAACTTACCATGTATTTGCGATTGATATAATTGGAGAGTGTGGAAAAAGTTCAGAAAACAGACCTGAATTTAAAAATGGAAATTATTCTGGCTGGATTTCTGAAATAGTTGAAAAACTTACATTAAATCGTATTTCTATTGTAGCTTGTTCGCTTGGTGGATGGATTGCGTTGGATTTTTCAATTAAACATCCCGAACGGATTGAAAAGCTTGTATTAATGGCAACAGCAGGAATAACACAAGTAAAGCTTAAAACCATTTTTTGGATAATCATTACATCGATGATGGGTTCTTGGGGTTTCAATAAACTAAACAGGATGGTGTATGGAAACCATACTATTGACAATAAAGCACTGGAGTTTGCTTCATTAGTAAAAGAGAATTATAAACCCCGAACAGATGTGTTACCCGTTTTAACCAATGAATCATTGCGGCAAATCAAAGCTCCAACATTGTTTATCGGAGGTGAAAATGATTGTTTTTACGATTCACGAAAAACGGCTTCCCGATTAAAAGAAAATATGGAAAATGTTAAATGTTTAGTACTAAAAGATGCGGGACATGTTTTAATAAATCAAACCAATAATATTTTACAATTCCTAAATTCTTGAAAAAGTGAAATTTGAATTTACAGGACAACTGAAAATGTTGATTGATAAAGCTCAAAGTGGTAATTCAGTTGATATTGATTATATCATGAACAAACTAACCGTGGATTCAACCTTTGCCATGACTCGATATGTGGATTTTGCATTAAGTTTAGTCAAAAAAAATGAAGGGATTGAGCGAATAAAATACTATTTATTTAACGGTACTTTAATTCAAAGAAACTACGCAAGTTTATTCTTAAACCGTCTTGGAGAATGGAAATCAGTAAAGAAAGCTTTCGAGCAAGGATTAATAGACGAAATTCAAGCATATTCTCGTTGATTTAAATTATACTGCATTAAAAACAAAAAAGTACTG
>CAZQSR010000291.1:0-2029 GCA_964596145.1 uncultured Ignavibacteriaceae bacterium | reverse complement strand
AACGCCTCTTTTTTGCCTTTAAACCGGTCTAAAACGGCTCTGAGTGCGGTGTTTTGCTATGGTATTTTTCTGGTGAATAGGCACGGTAATTTTGCAGATGATGGGGGTTTTGGAGGCGTTCGGGGGGGACGAAGTGGAGATGACATATAAAATACACGCATGATTTTACTAAAACCCATTGTGGTTATTGAGTTAACTAGACATTGTTGTGTAGGGTTTACTCTAAATGTTTATTATACCCCATGTATCAAAACTTATAGCCATATTTTTCTTCTCGTTTTTTAAAGGCTTCATCTCCACCTTCCAATATGCTTTTTATAGTTTCTCGAATCTTCAAATCTTCAAGCATTCCAATTTTATAAGAAAGTATACCCTTGGAATGTTCAGCGATGATAATTTGCTCTGCATCTGTATTTACAACTAAATTAGCATTATGTGTGGCAATAATTATTTGACGTCTTGTTTTAGCACTTCTAAAAGCAGGTATGAGTTCATCGTAAATATAACGATTATCTAAATGTTCTTCAGGTTGATCTATTAGTAAAGGTTTGTCATCAAGGGCTAGAAGTATTTTGAGCAATGCAATTGCTCTTTCACCCATTGATAAGTCACTAAGCACTTTATTGTTAAATTCTATTTTTAATCCGATATTCCAAAATTTAGAAAGAAGCATATTGTAAAAATCTGAATTATTAATTGTCTTCTTTAGTTTCAGTTTAATACCAATATCTCTTATAGCATGTGTGACAACCGAAAAATCAACATTTGAATCATCACTATTCATAAGACGGTCCATATGTTCAAATATATGGGTGAAATCCTGTTTTAAACATTCTTCCGAATGTGCTCGGTTATCTACTTTTGTTGCTAAAGTTTCTATGAAATTGCGACTTTTTTTCATATCAATTAATGCTGAAAATTTCAAACTACTTAACATTTCGTCTTTACCAGTTTCAAAATTACCTATTACATTTTGAATGAAAGACCGTAGTTCCATCATCTTCTTCATAATATTAGCATAAATACTAAATCTTTCCTGATTTAAATTTACAATTTTTTGTTCCTTATCTGAAATGTCTTTTATTCGATTTTTGATTTCGTTTATTTCAGCATAAATATCAGATAGTTTTTGACTAAATGCAGCAATTGTCTTACTTATACCTTGAAATTCACCGATCTTTTTTTGAATATCTTGGATATCATCTTCAATTTTACTTTTATATTGATTAAGAGTTGTATTATTATGAGTAATGAGAACACTTAAGACTTTTATATCATTTAGCTCATCTGGAAAACTTTTAGCTTGGTCATTATCAACAAAAAAATTTTTAAAATCACTATTAATATCTATAGCCTTTTCCCTGTATCTAGAATAAAAAGACGTTAAATCAATCAATAATTCGGAAAGCTTACATAATAAACTTTCACTTGTACGTTTTTTTGTTTTTAATTGCTCAAGCTGTTGGGTGAGATTTAAGATAAAATCATCACTTGTACCCTGTTTTTGTTTAATATCATCTATACGTTTAATGTAATCTAATTTTTCTCCTTCTTTTAACTGAAGATTCTCTTCTTCTTTCTCTTTCTTTCCGTTTACTTCAGTAGAGAGCTGTTCAATTAAAAGGTTTGTTGTTTGTATTTTTTTCTCAAACTCTTTTATCTCATTTTCCATATCATCGTATTTACTTCTGTCGTCTATATATTTACCAAAAATCAAATCAATCACATGTTTATTTAACTTATCTGGATTTGATGAATATTCATCGAAATGATTTTGAGTAAGATAAATAATATTAGCCTTACTAAAGTAATCTTCATCTAATCCTATATTTTTATTTAGACTTTCTCCAGATTTAAAGCTTATATTTACTTCTATAGGTTTACTTTTAGGGCGTTTCTTGGGGTTTTCTCCTGCATAGAGCCTATAGAAGAATGAATGTTTCATATAATCTGACTTTAATTTACTACCTTCTTGAAAACAAGTAGCTATAAGGTCAAGAAGTGCTGTCTTGCCAGAACCTCTACCACC
>CAZQSR010000290.1:0-2039 GCA_964596145.1 uncultured Ignavibacteriaceae bacterium | reverse complement strand
CCGCCACAAAATCCTCATCGCCCACGAACACTTTCTCGACTTCAACACCTTCACCGTGACCACCCCATATAAAGACCGCCCACCTCTTATCGGCTACATCGGCCGCTTGAGCGCAGAAAAAGGCGTCCAGCACTTTGCCCAAGCCCTGCCCGCCATCCTCAGCGAACAACAGGACCTCCGTGTGTTCATCGGCGGGGACGGACAACTGAAGGAGAGTATTGAAACATCACTTGATGCAGAAAAAATCACCGCCCGTATCGACCTCCCGGGCTGGATCTCCCACGACGACCTCCCGAAATATCTCAACCAGCTCCGCCTCCTCGTCCTCCCATCCTACACCGAAGGACTCCCCAACATCATGCTCGAAGCCATGGCCTGCGGAACGCCCGTACTGGCGACGCCGGTCGGGGCGATACCCGACGTAATCCGGGATGGGGAGACGGGTTTTATTATGGAGGACAACTCACCGGAATGTATCGCGAGGAATGTGATGCGGGCGTTGACGCACCCGGACCTGGAGGGGATTGTGGAGCAGGGGAGAAGGTATGTGGAGGGGGAGTTTACGTTTGAGAAGGCGGTGGAGCGGTGGAGGGGGATTCTGGAGAATTTTAACTGAACACTAGATATAGGATATATTGAAATAATAGACTGTGAAAAATTCCATTGAAAACCATTCATTTATAATTAGCGAATAGAATCCATATTGTTGAATTTTGCGTTCAATTATATCGAAGTGTTACTAATTTGCGAGGATTCATGGATATCCCCAATTCAACTGCAAAAAAAGAAAATACAGCCGATTATTTTAATCGTTCAAATATTTCTCGTTTTTATCTTAAAATAATCCTGATATTTAATTTTCTCCTTATATTATCTGCAGTAATCATCATTTTATTCACCAAACCTTTTGATAGCTATGAGTTTTCCATCTACAGTATATATCCCTCGTATTTCTGGATTATTCTAATAATTTCAATTACCCTTGGAATGACATGTGCAATTATTTCAGTTCTGAATGATTCATTAAAGAATTATTGGTATTTAGGATTCCTTGCTGAAGTAATTGCTTTTAGTCTTGTATTGTTTTTACCAATGATTCGGGGTTATTTCATATATGGATCAGGGGATGTTCTGACACATATTGGTAATATGCTTGATATAGATCATTCTGGAACGATTGGCAGAAATCATTATCCAATACTTCATATTCTTGGCGTTTCACTGCATGTAACTACCAGTCTTTCCTACGGGATCATTACGATGCTGATTCCTCCAATTTTTTCAGTATTTTCCATTTTATTCTGGTATACTTTAGCAAAAGAAATTATGGATGATATTAAGGAAATTGTTATTTTATTAATTATTACCGCAATTCCCATATACGGAGTGATGAATTCCTTATTTACTCCTAACCATCAAGCCTTCCTATTAATTCCTTTAATACTCTATGGATTAATAAAATACCAAAAAACAAAAGATAAAAAAATCGGATTGATATTAATTTTATTAAGCACATTAATGGCAATTATCCATCCATTAGTTGCCGTAATGGTAATTTTCCTGTATATTTTGATCTATATATCAGATATAATATTCTCAAATCTTTTTCTCTATAAAAAAGATCCCAGCAACATCCTAAAATTTTTATTTGTGACGATTATGATTTTTTTAACCTGGAGTACCTATTTACTATTAATAATTCAAACATTAAAACCATTAATTGCGTCCATATTAGGAACAGACGAGATAAGCTCAGAATTAGCATCAAAACTTGATTTACTTAGTAAAGTTAATGCCGATATATTATATTTAATCAACCTTGGGTTGTTAAATTATGGAATCCATCTCATCCTATCATTATTAACTCTGGTTTGCATAGCAACCTTATTTTATCTTCATTCTAAAAATAAAGTAAAAATTCATCGATTTCAGTTTTTTGCCATTATTTGTTTTATTGTATTTTGTTTCTTAGGGACTGTTGTATTTTTAAAACTAGATTTATTTGGAATGAAGAGAATATTCAATTTTGCATTAATTTT
>CAZQSR010000289.1:0-2057 GCA_964596145.1 uncultured Ignavibacteriaceae bacterium | reverse complement strand
CTATATCAGGATAATTTTGCACAGTATTATTTACTTATATTTGCAATAATTATTGCCCTGATGTATAATAACCCGGGTCTTTGACAGTTGAGTAATAAAAAAATCTCCAAAGTCTTTGAAAAGACTTTATTTTTTTGTCAAATTTTAAAAATATTATTTGCGTTGTGCAGCGTTTTGTGTTATAATGTAATTAATTGGAGGATTTATTTATGAGATTGAATGTTGTGAAATCAAAAAATGCTACCTCGTTTTATGTGATTAAAACAGTTTATATTGATAAAAAAGAAAAAACTATAATAGTTGAAAAATTAGGGACTGAAAAAGAATTACGCGAAAAACTTGGTGATATAAATCTACATGAATGGGCTAAGGAACGTGTTGCAGAACTTAATCGTCTTGAAAAAGAAGGCAAAGAACCTAATGTAATTGCAGAGTATTCACCATCAAAATTAATTAATAAAAACTCTCAACGTGCATTTAATGGTGGATACCTATTTTTACAAGATATTTACTATGAACTAGGATTACATAATATTTGCACAAACATAACTAAAAAGTATAAATTTAGTTTTGATTTAAACTCGATATTATCAAGATTAACTTATGCTAGAGTTATTTACCCTGCTTCGAAGTTAGCAACTACTAAACTGTCTAAAAAGTTCATTGAACAGCCTAATTTTGATTTACAACATGTTTACAGGGCTCTTGATATTATTTCGAAGGAAACAGATTTTATACAATCAGAACTATACAAAAATAGTTTGAAAGTTTCAAAAAGAAACACGGGTATCCTCTACTACGATTGCACTAATTTTTTCTTTGAGATTGAGGAAGAAGATGGACTTAAGCAGTATGGTGTTTCTAAAGAACACAGACCTAATCCAATTGTTCAAATGGGGCTGTTTATGGATGGTGATGGTATTCCTTTGGCCTTTAATATTAGCAAAGGTAATACTAATGAACAAGTTACACTTAAGCCATTAGAAGAACAGATTTTATCAGATTTTGAATTATCTAAGTTTATTGTGTGCACAGATGCTGGACTTGCTTCAAATGAAAACAGAAAGTTTAACAACAAAGAAGAACGTGCATTTATTACTACTCAATCTATTAAGAAATTAAAAAAACATCTTAAAGATTGGGCTCTTGAACCTAGTGGTTGGTTGTTATCAAATGATTTAAAAGAATACAATATCAATGATATTGATGAAGAAAAAGACTTTGAAAAGATATTTTACAAAGAAAGATGGATTAAAGAAAATGGATTAGAACAAAAGCTTGTAGTAACTTTTTCTCCAAAATACAAGAATTATCAAAGAATAATTCGCGAAAATCAAATTGGACGTGCCGAAAAAGTAATTAACACTAATCCAGACAAATTAAAAAAGACAAATCCAAATGATTACAAGCGTTTTATTGAGAAGATCAACTGTACTTCTGAAGGAGAAGTTGCAGAAAATCAAATATTAAGCATAGATAGAGAATTAATAGCAAAAGAAGAGGCGTTTGATGGATTTTATGCTGTATGCACTAACCTTGAAGATGATGCATCAGAAATTATTAAAATTAACAAAAGACGTTGGGAAATTGAAGAAAGTTTCAGAATTATGAAGAGTGAATTTAAAGCAAGACCTGTTCATTTAACAAAAGATGATAGGATTCAAGCTCACTTTACAAGCTGCTTCATTGCACTTATGGTATTTAGAATTCTAGAAAAGAAACTAAATGAAAAATATACATGTAGTAATATTATTCAAACTTTAAAGGATATGAACTTTTATGAAGTTGTTGGAAATGGATATATTCCAACCTATACAAGAACTGATCTAACAGATGATTTACACGATGTTTTTAAATTTAGAATGGATTTTGAAATTGTTACAACTAAACAAATGAAAAATATTTTTAAAAATACTAAAAACTAAAAAATTACGCACTTTTTTTAACATAAGAAAACCTCTAAATGTATTGATATGCAATACATTTAGAGGTTTTATATTTCTACAAGTGTCAAAGATGAGAATATATTATAATTTTAATAATGTCAAGTAATAAAA
>CAZQSR010000288.1:0-2059 GCA_964596145.1 uncultured Ignavibacteriaceae bacterium | reverse complement strand
AATCGGGGCTGATCTGCACCGTTCCGCCGGTCAAGCGTGCCAATTTTGTCAATTCATCTTTGTTCACAAAGCCGAACCCGATTGTATGGATGGCAATCTTGCGGCTGGCTGCTTCCGCGGTTACCTGTTCGAGTGAATAAAGGCTTTTGTTGTTATTTCCATCAGTCAAAACGATGACCATTTTGCGTTCAGCGCGGTTCATCAACTGACCGCAGGCTTCCATTACACCGTCAAACAACGCTGTATAGCTGCCTCCAGGCTGAATTTGCCCAACAGCCGCCTGAACTTTGACTTTGTCCGCCGTAATGGGTTCAACCACTTGGGCTTTATCGCCAAAGGTTACCAGGGTAACCAGATCTTGAGGTTGGAGTGTCTTCAAGAATTCATCAGCCGCCTGTTTCGCGTTTTGCATGGCGGATGGTTTGCCATTCTTCATGCTTCCGCTGGTATCCAACACAAGGGCAATGGCCAGTGGCTGACTTGTATTCGTAAACGCGGTGATCTCCGGGTTTTCCACCAACGCGCCATCTTCCGTAACCTGAAAGTTCGCGCCAGTTAACCCCATCAGCGGCATACCCTGAACATCCACGACAGAGGTATTAACCTCAACCGCCGGGAAATCCGCGCTGTTAATGGGGAAAAGCGATACGGTATAGGTCTGAGATTGCCCGAAAACCTGTTGAACTGGAAAGGCAACTACGGACATAAAAAGCAGCATGGAACAATAGAGACATCGTCTGATTGTCTTCATTCTGGCTTCTCCTGGTGGTTTTGGATATTTTGGAAGCTGTCAATCATTGTTTTCCCCCGATACGACAGGAATGTTTTGATCCGTTTTCTTCTTTTCAACCCCAAATATATACGATAATAGGACTTTTAGAACTTTTCTGGAATTAGAGTTAAAAAAGCCCTGTTAAATTTCTATGAGGTTGATTCTTTATTGGGTACAAATTTATTATAACTTCATAATTGTAAAATATCTACATATAAACTAATTCTGTAGTTTTCTCAGTATCGTGAAGATCATATAGAAATTCATAAATAATTTGTCTATACTTCCCTTTGCCGAGATTATCAAATTATGTGGAACTGAACCCTTCATGTAAACCTGAGTCAGGAAAACCATTAGGTCATTTTCTTATATCTCTTATAAGCCTGCAATGATGAGTGTTTGAGTTTTGCCAAGGAATTCACTCATTTGATTTCGATGCCTTGTGGTGTATCAATGAGTTTTTCCATGTTTTCTCAATATGACAACCTGGATTAATCACGAAACAGGTTCCTGTCCGCTGCCATCCAGGTGCATGCGAATATCTTTGCCAGAATTGGATGAGCAATAAATCCAATTATCAACAATATTAATCTCGTTACATTCAACATTTGCTATTGTTTCTCTATTATTACAACTGGCATCCGTTTTCATCAGCTTTGTTGTGGATGCATAGAAAAATTGGTCACCAAGACTGTTCATTGTCCAAAAATAACAATTAGTAATCTCATTTTTAGACCCATCCATCTTTACCCTTCTAATTACCCTATCCTTTGGCTTTTCGTAATACCAAGCAGTAGATGATATAGTTTCGTAATAAATCCAATTATTTAAAATAGTTATGATCCAACCAGAATCTGGCGAAAACTTTTCCTTGTTATCTCCATTCACATTCATTCTGTATATTGAATTATGATCTTCGGAATTACCATAAAATATCCAATCTTCGGCAAGCGCGAAGGAACCAACAGAAAACGTTGTTAATTGTTCACGTTTGTTTCCATCAAATCCTATCCTGTAAATAGTCTCATTATCACTATAATTTTTATAATAAATCCATTCATCATTTATAAATACATTCCCACAAGAATCACTATTTATTTTTTCTTCTTCACTGCCATCTTTTCGCATTCGATAGATATTGCCAGATTCATTTTTTACAAAATAGATCCAATCTTCACGGACATTAATATATTTACTATTGTAATTATTTAGTTTTTGTTTTTGTGATCCAAGTGTGTTTATGCGATATAAATGGCCTTCTTCTGTATTATTGCTGTAATAAATCCA
>CAZQSR010000287.1:0-2060 GCA_964596145.1 uncultured Ignavibacteriaceae bacterium | reverse complement strand
TACAAATTTGGATATATCTAAACGTCACGAAGACATTATATTATTCAAAAAATATATGCCTGAAGAATATCCGAAATATGATAATTACAATGCAATAGAGGTTTCTAAATCCAATGAGATACCAATGGATTATGCAGGAATAATGGGAGTGCCAATTACATTTATGAATAAATATAATCCTGAACAGTTTGAGATAATTGGTGCAACTGAAAGTGAGGGGAGAGGATTTTCAGAAGGATTATGGGATGAAAAAAGTCAAGTTCCTCAACCTATGATAAACCAGAATAGGGTGTATAAAAGAATATTCATTAAGAATAAGAGACTATGAAAATAGAGCTTAAAGAAATAACAGTTCGTGAATTAACTAATGGATACAAAGACAACGCTGAAGCAGGTGTTGTTGGTTATGGAGGCAAACTCAATATTCGCCCGCCCTATCAAAGAGAGTTCATTTATAAAGATAAACAAAGAGATGCCGTCATTGATACTGTTAAAAATGAGTTTCCTTTAAATGTAATGTATTGGGCTGTTCGGGAAGATGGTAACTTTGAAATAATAGATGGTCAACAGCGAACAGTTTCTCTTTGCCAATATATAAATGGAGACTTTGCTTTTGATTTCAAATATTTTCACAACCTACAGGAAGATGAAAAAGAGCAAATCTTGAACTATAAACTAATGATCTATCAATGTAGTGGGACAGATAGTGAACGCCTTAAATGGTTTGAGACAATAAATATTGCAGGTGAAAAGTTAACGCCTCAAGAGTTAAGAAATGCTGTTTATTCAGGTCCTTGGGTGACAGATGCCAAGCGTTACTTCAGTAAATCAGGATGTGCTGCCGTTAAAATAGTAAATGATTATCTTAATGGTTCATCAATTCGTCAGGAATATTTGGAAACTGCCATTGATTGGATTTCTAAAGGCAATATTGAAACCTATATGGCAAACCATCAACACGATCCAAATGCAAGTGCCTTATGGTTATTTTTTCAATCTGTAATCACTTGGGTGGAAACTACTTTTACACATAAAAGAAGATTTATGAAGGGGGTTGATTGGGGTATGCTTTATCATAAATTTAAGGATGAGATTTATGATACTAAAGTAATAGAAGAAGAAACCGCCAGGTTAATCCAGGATGATGATGTTACAAAAAAGAGTGGAATTTATCCTTACATTCTAACAAGAGAAGAAAAATTTCTTTCAATAAGATCATTTACTGATGCAATGAAACAGAAGGTATATGAGCGACAAGATGGAACTTGTATAAAATGTGGAAAGCATTTTGATATTTCTGAAATGGAAGCTGACCATATTACTCCTTGGCACGAAGGAGGAAAAACGACAGAAGATAATTGTCAGCTTTTATGCAAGAACGACAATCGAATAAAATCAGGGAAATAGGTTAGTCCTATTTACTTATATCCACAACCATATCATAGTCTTTTAAGTATTGCAAGTTCTTGGATATTATAACATTCTTTGAGAATGGAGTAATAAGTACTTTTATTGGAACTTGATAACCAAAAGCATATATTTCAAAGTAGACCATCTTTTCATTCTTATGGAGAGGATTTTTCCAAGTGACATTTGCAGTTTCAACCCTATGCATAACGATGTTATTGACGTACTTATTTACAAATTCCCGTTTTAGACCATAATTGTCAGTTGTCTTATAGGTCTTAATAATCTCCTCAACGTTAACTTTACCAATGGTTTCAACTTCATTTGTAAGCAAGTTTATTGCATCATTTGTTTTCTTTATCTGAGCATTTATTGAATTAGTCTCCTTAAGGAATTCTGTATAACTTTCAAAACCATCAGTATAAAGCTTCTTATGCCTCCTGATTTTACCCTCAAGGTCAATAACTTCTTTCTTATAGTTTTCTATTTGTTGAAGTTTATTGTCCTTTTGAAGTGTCTGGGAGGCCTCCTGTTCAATAATATCTTTTAAGTATGTATAATTGAATAAAGCATCATAGAGATATTTGTCTGCAATTTCAGTGCTTATCATCAAGGATGTATACTCACAAGTATTTGTCATTTTTTTGTGTCCG
>CAZQSR010000286.1:0-2078 GCA_964596145.1 uncultured Ignavibacteriaceae bacterium | reverse complement strand
CGGTAGTATCCCAAACCGTCAATTTCATTGCCATACTCATCGAGGTTCGTAATGAGTGAAACCGTATCGAAAAACAGCTCGCTTAGTTTTCCGTCTAATTCATAGTAAAGAGCAATGGGGTCGCCCACTTTAGGAAACTTTATTCCTTGTTTTTCCAAGTCCTCCAAATATTCCTTGTTGCTCTCAATATCAGTCCTCGTTCTGCGAATTACCAGTGGCTCCACTACATCATCCCGTAATTTCTGGAATAACGCTTTCAGTTTTTTGATATTCAGTTTTTTCTCGTAAGCCAGTTTTTTATATTGCTCATTTATTGGTTTGAAATATTCCTGTAAGTTTCTTATGTTTTCAAGCGTGCTGTTTCTTCTGTCCTGAAAAAGATAAAGTTGGTTTTCAATATCCTGTGGACGGTTATTCAAAGGCGTTGCAGAAATTAAGACAACTTTTTTTCGTGAATCACCATTTTCAGCAGCTCTTGAACGCGGCATTTTACATATTTCCTGCAAAGCCAAATACATTTCGGTGTAATCATTTCTGAACTTGTGGGATTCATCAACTGCAATTAAATCAATCTCCTCAGGATTCGGATAAGAATAATTGTTTCTGTCGAGTATCTTGTGTAAGCTTCCAAGTGTAATGAATGTAAAATGATTATCTAGTTCAAAATCTTTTACTGTCCGTCTCCAGCTATCTTCAATTGCAGGAGGTACAACAACTAAAACTTTTGTATGAGTTCCATTTTCGTAAATGAACTTTTTAATAATCATACAGGCAATAATCGTTTTCCCCAAACCAACCACATCAGCCAAAACAAATCCATTATGCTTCATCATAATTGCATAACCCTGATTAGCAGCATCTGATTGGTATTTTAAGCGTATGTATTTTGGGGGTAAAAGCAGGTCAATATTGTATGGGTCGTAATCTACTCGTTTACCAAAATATTCAATTAACATTTTGATATATAACTCAAACGGAGTAAAGTCATCACGCAAATAAGTCTGGTTCTTGATTCTTTCTGCTTCTGCCTGTAAAATGGGAACTGATTCAGCCCAAAGCCTTTCAAATTCATCGGTTGCGAATTTTACATCTTCATACTCACGCAAACTAACATTAAACTCATAATTTGATTCAGGATTTGCACCCAGTCCGGCATCTGTCAGATTAGATGAGCCGGTAATTACTTCGCAAGGTGCATATTCATTAAAAGTAGCTGGTCTGAATATATAAACTTTTGCATGAATTTTCTTTTTGGGGTGTGCTCTTAGTTCAATTTTTCCACTTACTAAATCATCAATGAATTGCAAAATTCCTTTTTCTGTAACTTCATCATAGTTGGCTTCCTGAATATTTTTTATGATTTCATCAAGTAAGTCCGCTTTTGTTTCATCGGGATTTTCAAGATAGAGTTGTCCTTTGTCGTGATATTTTTTTATTAATTGGTCAACATTGATACCAACAAGGATTCTGATTTTAGGAATTCTGTCGAGGAAAGCACGTACTTTAAAATAACCAGAAGTCCTGAAATAGCCAACCAAAGCATCAAAATGTCTGATACTTTCAATATTTGTAAATACACCCTCAAACTTTTTGAGTAAGCTATTATCGTTTTGATTTGTAAAAAATTTAGTTGGCATTACTTCTTGTTCTTTTTTATTTGGTTAATGACTTCGTCCAAACCATCCTCTAAATATTCTAATTTTCCATAATTTGCATTTATCCTGTCTGCTAAGAACCGAACTTGTAGTTCTTTGTAATCGATTTTCAGAATTTTGCTTAATGGCTTCAAATAATCAATTGACATTGGTCTTTCTCCGCGTTCAACCTTGCTAAGAGTAGAAGTATCAACGTCAAGTTGGGCTGCAACTTTTCTAAGTGGAAGATTTTTTTCTTCTCTTAATCGTCTGATATATTCACCAAAAGTTTCTTTTGTCATTTGACTAATCTGTTTGGACAATTTTGTCAAAGATACATATAATTTTGTTTCCGGTCTTATGCGCGAAGGAAAATTTGGCTCTTTGGCAAGCTTTGGTTTCAGTGTTGGCTTGTGCGGCTTGACAATGTGCCAAATGTGGGTT
>CAZQSR010000285.1:0-2094 GCA_964596145.1 uncultured Ignavibacteriaceae bacterium | reverse complement strand
ATGGGTGTGAAATACTTACCAGATAATTCAAAATTCAAAAATCAAAAGTCAAAATGACAAATCAAAATTCAAAAATAAAAAGCCCCTGAGCGGTTCCGATGAAAATTGGAACAGGGGCTTTAACGCTGCTGCGATGTTGCGATATTTCAGTAGCGGTTCTGGCACTATTCGCGCCAGGCGACGTAGCGATTCCGGCGTGGACGCAGATACTTGGATACAATCCATGCGCCGAATCCGCAGATTAACATGAGAACCCAGTAGACAGAAGACTCAAAATCTCCCGCAACCGACTGGTGCAAATGCCACTTATGCCATGTGGCATCAATACCAAAAATTCCGAAAATAAAAAATCCGATAAACAGTAAATAAAAAACAGCATACTTTAACATCAATACCTCCTTTATGGTAAGAAAAACTTAAAAACGATAGGGCCAGCCAGACAGGCCAGCCCGAAAGACAAGCCGATCCTACTAAAAAATTTCAAAAAACTATGGTCCATTTTTTCCTCCCCTAAACAAGAAATAAACAAAAACAGACACTGCAAACACTAACTTTTAATTATACACCAAATTTACCAAAAAGTCAATGACAGAGTCAAACGATCCTAAAACAAGCCACTATCTGGGCATAGATTTTGGGAGATCCAAGGTTGGCTTGGCTATGGCAGACTCCGAAACCAAAATCGCTTTTGCCTATACTACAATTGACAATGATAAGGATTTTTTACAAAAACTGGTTAAAATAATTCAAGAAAACAGTATTAACAAAATTATAATTGGTTTTCCGGCTTATATCAACAAAGAAAACGTTGAATACGAAGGAGAGCATTTGGGAAAACTAATTAAAAAACTGGTTGATATTGATATAGAATATCAAAACGAAATGTTTACGACTAAAATGGCTCAGGATAATCTTATTGAACGGGGAGTGAAGCATGTGAAGAACCAGGATGATCAGGAAGCGGCCAGAATAATTCTGCAATCGTGGTTGGATAAATCATAGAACATAAAACATATAGCATATAGCAACAAGACGGAGTTTCCCTTAAAATAATTGTTTCATGTTATATGTTCTATGTTTTATGTTATATGCTTTATGTTCCATGTTTCATGAAGTTGTGGTACAATAACCTTAGAAATAACCATTAATATTTAGAAAAAAATGGATCAAAAACCATATCTGTCCGTTATTATCTCTGCCTACAAAGAGGAAAAAAGAATTGGTAAGAATCTTATCGAAATGGACGAATTTTTGAAGTCCAAAGGCTTTACTTATGAATTTGTAATAGTCAACGACGGATCTCCGGACAAAACAGCCGAAGTGGTAAGGAGCTACGAAGGCAAAATCAATAACCTGAGATTTTTCGATAACAAGGAAAATCATGGCAAGGGATATGGAATCCGCCAGGGGCTTTTGGAGTCCAATGGAGAGGTAAGGCTGTTTTTAGATGCGGACGGATCAACGTCAATTACGCATCTGGATGCATTTTTACCGGAGTTTAAAAATGGCTATGATGTCGTAATCGGATCTCGCGATATTAAGGGCGCTTTTGTGCAAGTGCATCAGGCCAAGTGGAAAGAAATTTTTGGAGATTCAGGAAACTGGGCGATTAGAATAGTTTTAGGGCTTTGGAGCTATCCGGATACGCAATGCGGTTTTAAAATGCTAAATGCGAAAGCGGCCGAGGCAGTGGCCAGCCGGATGGTAGTGGATCGTTTCGGTTTCGATTTTGAGCTTATTGTTCTTGCGAAAAAATTAGGCTTTAAAATAAAGCAAATGCCGGTTAGATGGCTTAATGAAGAAGGCTCTACTGTGAAACTTACCGGTCCAAATGGGTATACCCAGGTGCTTATTGATTTATTTAAAACCAGGATGAGGCTGTGGACAGGAAAGTACAATTTGAAAGATCGAAAATAAAAGTTGTTAAGTTGCCCCGCACCAATTCCAAATTTAATTTTACTCAGGCATAGTTTTATGCGTGTGGTCGCCTAACGGCTTAAATTTAAAAATAAAAAAAGTCTTTTGAGTGAATTGGTGCGGGGTTCTCATTTTTGTACCTGCTCGCTTCGCTCGCAGACAAAAATGGAAGAGACA
>CAZQSR010000284.1:0-2134 GCA_964596145.1 uncultured Ignavibacteriaceae bacterium | reverse complement strand
TCGACTTTAAATCCAGGGTTGTCATAAATAAAGCAAACTAGCAGTATAGCTCGTTCATGGTCTGATAAACTATTAGCTAATTCATTAATGTGCTTTACAAAACGGTCTGTTGAATTAAACTTTCCAATTTTCTTAGTCTTGATATGATCTCCGATGTCCACTTGCAGGCTCGTTAAAGGGGTTTTTACTTCAATGTAAATATTGTCGGCCAGAAAATCCATCTTTGAAATCCCAAGCTTTACCTCTCTTCGAACCTTATCAATTTTAATTTCGCCCGTCATCCCTGAGAATCCCTTATTTTTTACCTAAATTCTACGTCGTTTTACGAAAACCATTAAAAATCGATATTTTCGCTGAACCTACGAAGAATTCAAGTAGTTACTCCTACATTTTAACATTATTCACCCCCCTTCCTCAACACATTTGAATAAGATATACCCATTATTCTCAATTAAGTTGCAAATATCACAATTCTAGGTTCAATTAATAAACCACTCGATTCATTCAAGCGATTCAAGCGCCAATTTATCAATCGTTACGACTCTAAGCAGATACATTTTTTATACACCTCTTGATAAGGATATTTGCTTGAGAGCTTCATAATCACAGACCTAGCTGTTTTGATAATTTTGGCCGCAAGAAAAACGTATTTCAAGCGAAATGTCTTTATCTGCTGCCTATATTCAGACACATCCAAGTAGTCAAATTTGAAGAGTAAAAACAGATTGTATGAAAGCATCATCATTTGGAATACTGCTTCATTTGCCCAGAATGATTTCAAAAGCAAGTGGCCTACTGACATGTCGTATTTTGCTTCTTTGATATAGTTTTCAGCATTGCCACGCTTTTCATAGGAGAGAACCACCGCTTCTGACTCTAGGTCTGTATTGGTGACAAAGAAAAAATAGTCGTACTCTGAACCTTCTAACAGGCTTAACTGAGCTCTTTCTTTTTCGGGTTTCAGAACGCGAGACACGACAAATCTTCTTTTTTTCTTCCACTTATCCAATTTTATAAGCAGCTCAGCGGTTTCTCTGACGTCTATACCTTTAAGAAACACAGCAGAGGAAGCGGTCACTTGGGAGACAAGTGTTGCATAAGCTTTAGCTTTAATTAAGTATTTGCAACCAAGAGACTCGATTGTTTCAATGATTTCTTCATCGAAGTAGCCACTATCCATACGGAAAAAGATTTCCAAGTTTTGAGCTTTAAGAGTGGCAACAATCTCTTTAATCAGTTCAGCAGCACCATTTGCGGTGTATGCATTACCACTTCTAACAAAACCAGTGACATAGGCTTTGAGTTCATCACAAAAGGCAAACTGGACATTGTAGCATCGATTGCCCAGCTTTTTAGGATTGTAACCTTTAGTAGCGCCTTCTTGGTGGCCTTCTACATTAATGACACTGCTATCGATATCAATAGTGATGGATGTCAATCCACTTTTAGAAAGTAGCTTTTTAAACACTTTGAAGTTGATTTCTCTGAACATTTGCGTCGTTTTGAAGCTGAAGTTGCTTAAAAAACGCGACACGGTTTCAGGCTCTTTAACAGAAATATCGAATTCACGAACAAGGGGATCATTCTTTAAAAGTTTTAAACGTTCGAGCTTATCTATGCCTATAAAATGACCAGAGAGCATGGTTTTAACATGATTCATTTTAATCTTGTTTACAGAAGCGCTTTCAAAAGTGAGGTCATTTTCAATCATCTCAAAAATGCCGTTATTTTTAGTGTTCTCTAGCATCAGAAAAAGTCCTGCATTTGAGGTAAGATTTTTAGCCTTAAACTCGATTTTATTTATCATAAGCCATCTCCTTCACAACACCTCTATTTGTTACATTTTTACCCATCAAACAAGACAAAAAACATACAAATAGATGTTAATTTGCTGCAATTTTCTTTCACCCATTGGGTGAAAGAATGGTTTTGGCTTAACGATTATAAATACTTGCTTAAAGGGTTATATGAGTAGATTGCACGTAGAATCTAGGTAAAGAGTTTCTTCAAGGTTTTTTGGATACACATTTGTTGTTCCTTCAATTGTTGCCAAGGCTCCATTCCTGAATTTCAAAACAGCCATTCCCAGATCTTCTGTTTCAAGATATTCATGGAACTGTCGGCATGTGACACC
>CAZQSR010000283.1:0-2145 GCA_964596145.1 uncultured Ignavibacteriaceae bacterium | reverse complement strand
AACCAAACCATAATTTGTTGTGGAAGTTATTGACAATGTAGGAGTACCAAATACCCAACCACCAGAAACACCTGGGTTATCAGTAGTTTGTGTAAAGATGATTGTGTCGTTTGTGCCAGAGTAAGGTTTAAATGTAATTGTATATGGTCCTGGATCTAAACCTAAACTAACATTTACTGGTTCGGTAAGATTACTTGTAATGTAGAAAATACAATTACCCTGCACATTAGCAGTATTTAGGGTATCACAAGCTGCTTTAAGAGTAGCAAATTGCGGATTACTTCCACCCGGACCAGTTCCTGCAGCACCAATATAGTATGTCCCGGACAGAGCAAATGCAGGATTAATTCCAGCAAATTCATCTGCTCCAATATCTGGCTTGGTTGTATTTCTAGTTTGATTATCTATATCAATCGTTATACCTGCAATTGGTATTCCTGCAGATTCAATTGCTGTTATTGAAGAATTAGGTATATGTAAATCGTTATTTGATACAAATGGGGGATTTACACTTATTGACATTAAATCTTTTCCTGAAGCGGTTCGCCATGTTGCTAAATCAGTGTAACCTGTTGTAGCAATCTGACCAATGTATTTAGCTCCTGTACCAGTTGGATTTACATAAATATTATTATAATCGCATGCTTCCAATTGTGTATTAGCAGTTTGCAGATAAATACCGATGCTACCAGTTCCAAGAGCGGCTAATAATCCAAGATTATTAACAATTATATTGTTTTTAATATCGGCAGTACTACCGGTTCCAAGGCCAATTCCAAATGATAAGGCATTTGTACGGTTAAGGGTATTGCCATATAAATTAATTGAGTTATAATATACTTTAACTCCGGTTTGAGTACCGAATATATAAATTCCAAAAGGATTATCACCAAGGATACTGGTACCGTAACCATCTCCGAAAATATTAGATATCATATTGTTTTTAACTACATTGTTGCAGCTAGTGGTTGCTGTCGAGATGGTTATTCCATGAGCACCATATCCACTTGTTCCTGTGTAACCAAGAGAGTTGATGTTATTAGCTTCAATGATACTATTAACTGTTCCGGTTGCAAACCAAATTCCTCTGTCATCTTCTCCGGTGGCGCCATCAAAGTTGGCAATAGTATTTTTAGTTACTGCTCCACTATCAACACCCTGGAGATAAATTCCACAATATCTTACAGAATTAGCTCCTAAAGTTGTAAGGTTATTTTCAGTTAGTAGTAAACCTTTTCCATTTCCAGTTGCAACAACAGCATTACAATAAGCTCCTATGTATGCTTTTTGTATTGTATTGTTTCTTATGGTTATATTGTTAAAGTAACCAGCATTTCCTGGAGTCGTTCCATCACTAACAACTAATGCACTGCTAGTATTTACACCATTAATAAGGTTGCAGTTTTTAACGGTAACTCCAACAATTGGAGTCGTTCCAGTTGAACCAATTACAACCACCTGCGGAGTTGTAGTACTTGTATTCTCAATAGTTAAGTTTCTTGATGTTCCACCAGAATTTGAACCATCAATAGTTACATAACTGGTTAGAATTTTAAATACTTGTGTACTTGCACCAGGCAATGATATTACAGTATTAACTCCAGTATTTGGTTTTATTGTCACCAAATTTGTTGCTGTTGGCTTACTTTCACTTGTTACATTTATAACAATTGGTAAGGTTTCATTAGCGTATATCGTATCAATCAATAAGAAATTTGTAGCTGCACTTACTCCTCTAAGGTTAAGATCAGCTACTGCCGCGGTAATTGTAGCATATACAGCAAGTACATTATCAGGGAAGTTAAGTTCAGGATTCTCTGATTTTTTAACATAAAGAGGTCCTTCGTAAACGTGTCCGTTTTCCATTGGAATCCAGCTCACTTCTTCAACCTCAACCATTTGCGTTGTTCCCGGTGCATACATTGAAGTTTCTGTTGCATCTCCTTTTTTATCTGCCTTATTCAGAACGGGAGCTTCACTTACTACTTCTTTCATTACTTTATTTATTGATTTAGCAAAAGTAATATTTCGTCCGGTAATTGAATTGAAGGCTGATATTCCAACAGTAATGTTGCCGGAGAGAGGAGCTTGAACGATCATATAACTACTAGGATTTGGTGGAGGATTAGTAGCTGCCGGAGGATT
>CAZQSR010000282.1:0-2151 GCA_964596145.1 uncultured Ignavibacteriaceae bacterium | reverse complement strand
TTACCGGACACATATGCTTGAAACAACACTGTTGAATTTATTGCGATCACTCCATCCGTTGATTTTAAAGAAGCTTCAAAGCTCACTTTTTGAGGAGATTCAACATTTTCTTTTCCAAAAATATCGTACACTTCTTCAACATTTACTGTTCTTGGATGCAATCGTACAAATACAATAAATCCGTTCAATTTTAGTTTTTCTATTTGTTTTGCAATTATAAGCATTTTTTTTCTTGGTTGTAACTGTAAATAATACTTATAGTCACAGTATGTTAAATCAGAACTATTCACTTTTCCAAAATTAACTTTTACCGAAGGGGGGACAGCAACAATATATTTATTTGAATCTGCTCTTAATTGCTTTTGTAAATAAATATAGTGCTCATCCCAAACATAAAATCTATCAAAAACCGAAAAAGCGTCTAGAATATAATAAAACATTTCACCGTGCATTGTATTATAGTGCTTAACGCCTTTGCGTCTACAATACTCTGTCAAGAATGATGATGTATAAGTAAATTCAGCTCCACAGGCAGCAATAGCTTTTGGCATATGGTTCGCAATTAAATATGCGTATCCAGCCATTTTTACCATATTTTTATATATAAAAAAGGGGGAGTATTTGTATCGTGATAACATCTCCTTGTAAAGCTGTTCTTCTGTTTTTCCCCATAATTCTCCCTCAAAGGCTGAAACGTTCTTGTTTTTAAAATACTCGCTAAATAAAGTTTCGGGGAAAATATTAGGTGGCATTTCATCGCCGCACAACAACAATTCTGTTGGGGTTATAGTAGTATTACTTTGAGTTAACTTTTTTAGTTTTGCATGAGTAATTGGTACAAGGAAACAAGAAGCTAAGTTGGCAAAAAAATAGTATACACTACCCCAAAAAAGTTTTTGGCATTTATATTGAAAATATGAGTTTTCTATTAAATCTCTGGGCACACGAAAGCTAGCAAGATATTTTTTTTGTCTCTTGATTGAAATCTTAAAGGGTCTATCAAGCTTCCTAAGTATTCTAGGTATTATTGTTTTTAAATAATTTTGCATACACATTATGGATTAAATTCTGTATAAGGGAAAATAACTTTCTGTTTTTGCATTAACGGCTGTTCCACCCTTACGCACTAAGCTTTCATTTCTACGACATACAAGTTCATCATATTTTTCAATATTTATTATTCGTTGCCCGCTATAAAAACGCCCAACACCATTCGGGGCTAAGCTTCTTTTATACCTAAAAATTCCATCATTATCGCTGTATCCACCGCCAAGAACAAAATTTTTTATATTTTGTTCATGCCCCCACTTAATAATTTCCCATTTTAAAAAATCGTTAGGACGCATTTTATAATATTCATTAATTGTGCCACCCAAATATGAATACATATTTTCTTTTCCAAATAAAACAAGTTCCGCAGAAATCACTTCACTATCTTTTAGAGCGTAAAAATATACCATGTGACCTTTAATCCCTGCGTTTAGTTTTTCATAGAAACTCTTTTTAAAGTAATATCTTTCATTTGCCTCACGACGATCCATCGTTGCGTAATAAATTTTCAAGAAATCATCGATATGTTCACCCCGATCAGTTACTAATTTAAGATTGAAAGATGTTGCCTTTTTAACGTTTTTCCTTACTTTATAGTCAAGATCCATCCACTGACTATTCAAATCAATATCAAGTGAACATATAATATTAGCGCCTCGATCAACAATTTCACCTGGATAATTAGTTTCATTTTCACGTTTAAGCATGAAGCGAATAAATTCAGATACAACCCTATCTTTTTCAATAGCATGCTGAAATAATGCCCAAAATTCTTCTTTTTCAGTACTTGTAACCGTTCCTATAGTACGTGGGCCTCCATAGCCATAGGCTGAAGTAAGATCAAAATAGTCAATCGATCCCGGAATGAGACGTTTAATATACGGATAAATAATCTTACCATTTTTATATTCAGCAAGAGCACATTCGGCAGTTTCACCCTTTTCACAAAACAATTCGAGATAAGAAGGTAAAAGCATGGGTTCGCCAGATACTTCCTGCTCAATTATTTCTGCCCATTTATGCTTATGTATATTATTTGTACTTTGTAAAATAATCATTACTGATCATACCTGTATTTAAATATTTCTATTGCTTTATCTA
>CAZQSR010000281.1:0-2152 GCA_964596145.1 uncultured Ignavibacteriaceae bacterium | reverse complement strand
AGTAAGAACGTTTTCCAATTTTATCCGAGAGCAATCCAAACAAAGGAGTAAATATCATCGCTGCAAGAGTGAGCATACTTGATAAATTTCCACCCACTTCTCTTGAAGTGCCATGTGCTTCCTGAAAAAATTTAATAGCAAAAGTTTGAAAAGGAAACATTGCAGAATAAAATGTTACACATAACAAAGTTATAAACCAGAAAGAGCTACCGAATCTGAATATTTCAGAGATTTCAATTTTATCCTGGTTGCCTTCTTTTGGCATATCAAATTTTTTAGAAGCAAACAGATCTGAAAAGTAGTAAATGATAATCATTATAAAGGTGACTGCCAGTGATTGTAAAGACTTTTTCCCCAGGTTGGAGAATTGAGTGCTAAAAATGATCCAAGTCGTGCAACGGTAAGATTGAGTCCAAATGCAAATGATAATTCTTTTCCTTTAAACCATCTGGCAATGATAGTGGTGATGGCAACTATCATTGATTCAGCGCCAAGACCAAAAATTAATCTGCCAGCAACCATCATATAGAAATTGCCTGTAATTGCAGTAACTACAGCGCCAAGCATAATCAATATTGTAAAAATCACAACTGAAATTCTTGTGCCGATTTTATCAATTATAATTCCACCAACCAAGACCATCAAAATGTTAGGAAAGCTATAAATGGCATTCAACCAACCAATTTGTGAATCTGAAAAATTTAATTGTGTTTTAAGAAGGTCTGCAAGAGGACTTATACTATCATAAATATAATAGTTGCCAAACATTGCAAAGCTGATTAAAAACCAAATTAACCAGCGTAAAAAGGTAGTCGGTTGTTTAGAAGAGGAAGTCATATTTCAACAAGATTAATTAGTTATTCTCTTTTTTGAACAAGAAAGTAAATTCCACCTAACGAAACAATATATAAAAGAGTAAGAGGGATATTCATACTTTCATACTCTGCAGTTTCTATTTCATTATATGCGAGAAATTTCTGTCCACCAAATTTTCTTTTAATTAACACACCATCTTTTTCAAGTGAAGCAGAGCTTAAAGAATCATCTGTAAACTTATACTCAAGATTGTCTTTAGTTTTAAGGTGAGTTATCTTTTTTAACCCACTATGATTTTCAGGAAAAACCATATCTCTGGTATAACAGCCTGAGACAAAAAATAATAAAACTGTAATAAAAATTATACGATATATTTGTTTTTTCATAAGATTAAAAAATAATGCTGTCCGAACAAAATCAATATTAAAAAGTATTTCTAAAAAGACAATATTCTATTGTTCAGACAGCATTTAATAAATTATTTAACTGGAATATTTTTTAGAATATTAACTAGCTGCTCATAAAATGGTTGAACAGAAGGAATATTTAATTTTTCATCGGGTGAATGAACACCAAACATTGTCGGTCCAAAAGAGATCATATCCATCTTAGGATATTTTTCACTAATTATTCCACATTCTAGTCCTGCATGAATTGCTTTTACAAGAGGTTCAATACCAAATTGCTCTTTATAGACTTTTTTAGCTACAGCAAGAATTTCAGATTTAACATTTGGTTTCCAACCCGGATAACCATCACCAGTACTAACTTCTGCACCAGCCAGATGGAATACTGATGTAACCATATCAACTGCATCCTGATTTTCAGAAGCAACTGAACTTCTCTGACTTGTAACAATATTAATTTCATTGCCTTCAGTTGCTATCGTTGCCAGATTTGTAGAAGTTTCAACAAGACCAGCAATATCAGGCGACATCTTTAGAACACCGTGAGGAACAGCATATAATGCACAAAGTAATTTCATTTCAGTTTTTGTATCTATTACTTTTGATGGTTTTTCTATATTTTCGACTGTTACTGATAGTCCAGAATCGACAGTAGCATTTTCATCTTTCACTACACTATTAAAATTGTCAATGTATTTTGTAAAAGCATCTTTATTGGCTTCAGGTACAACTACAATAGCAAAAGCTTCTCTTGGAATTGCATTGTGTTTATTTCCTCCTTCAATTTTTGCAAGTCTTACACCGAATTGCTTTGTTACATTCCATAACAATCTAGCAAGAATTTTAATTGCGTTTCCAAGTCCCTGATGTATTTCAAGTCCACTATGTCCACCTTTTAAACCAGCGACTTTAATTTCAAAAGGAACAAA
>CAZQSR010000280.1:0-2153 GCA_964596145.1 uncultured Ignavibacteriaceae bacterium | reverse complement strand
TATCAGAAACAAACGCTACTCTTGACTATTTCACAGACTTCAAGAAAATTAAAGGTAACGTTAATAAAATTGCAATCAAGCTAAACCAACTAAATTACCTAATTGGTAAAACGGATATTAAAGCAGCAGTAAACGAACTTTACGAAGAAAATCCGAAAGCTTTTGAAGTTTTAGACATTCTTATTGCAGTCCGAAAAAACAATAACGCTAAGACATTTAACAACAAAGGCGAAGTAGTGATGCTTAACTCATATTTCACTTCTCCAGATAGCATTTGTGAATACATTGAAGAAACAGGCTTAGGTGAAATTTTTCGAAACAAAGACGTTAAAAATTTAGTGGATTACGTTTTTGGCATTGAAGTCGGATTAGATACAAACGCAAGAAAAAACAGGGGTGGTGAAAATATGTCAAAAGCAGTTTCACTTTTCTTTGACAAAGCAAAAGTTTTTTATAAAAAGGAAGTAAGTAGTACAGCATTCCCCGAAATATCGAGTTTGGGCACAGACGTGAAACGCTTTGATTTCGTGATTAAAACAAAAAGGAAAACATATCTCATTGAAACCAATTTTTACAATAGCGGTGGCTCAAAGTTAAACGAAACAGCAAGGTCATATTCTGATGTTGCACCAAAAATTAATCAATACGAAAACTACGAGTTTGTTTGGATTACAGACGGTCGAGGTTGGCTTTCAGCCAAGAACAAATTGGAAGAAGCATACAACACTATTCCGAGTATGTATAACCTAAGCACGCTTCAAAATTTTATTGAAAAGATTAAATTAGAAGAGGTAATTGAATTTTAATGCTATCTCCATTTTTCAAGTCCGACGACAAAAACTTCTATCTCCTGAAAGGAGATACAATGGAACTTTTGCCTCAGTTTGACCACAAGTTTGATATGGTTTTTGCCGACCCACCCTATTTTTTATCAAACAATGGATTAACAATACAAAACGGACAAATTGCCAGCGTAAACAAAGGTACTTGGGACAAATCTCACGGCTTTGAATATATAAACCAGTTCAATCGCAAATGGCTTTCATTAGTTCGTGACAAAATGAAAGAGGATGCAACTATTTGGATCAGCGGAACAATGCACAACATTTTTTCAGTTGGACAAATCTTGACAGAATTAGGCTTTAAGATTTTAAACATAATCACTTGGGAAAAGACCAATCCTCCACCGAATTTTTCTTGCCGCTATTTTACGCACTCATCTGAACAAATCATTTGGGCAAGAAAATCCGAGAAAGTGCCTCATTATTTCAACTATGAACTAATGAAAAAACTCAACGGGGGCAGGCAAATGAAAGATGTTTGGAAACTTCCAGCCATTGCACCCTGGGAAAAATCGTGTGGCAAACACCCCACACAAAAACCTCTTTCGGTTTTGACAAGAATTATTTTAGCTTCAACAAAGCCAAATGCCTGGATTTTAGACCCATTTACAGGTAGTTCGACAACAGGAATTGCAGCTAACCTTGCAAATAGACGATTTTTAGGAATTGACCAGGAAGAAGAATTTTTGATAATTAGCAAAAATAGAAAACTTGAAATTGAGAACCCAAAAACAGCAGCGACATTCAGACAAAAAATTGATGGTTTCAACGACAAGAAAGAACTTGAATTATTTTTATTTGAAGAACCCAAAGAAGAATATAAAACAGAACTAAACTTGACGACAAAGAAGAAGGGCAGCACACAACAGGCGTTTGGCTCAATGGCGGGTGACGTGGTTAATTGAACATTCTACCTCGCATCAACTTTTGTGGTGTATTGACAGTTTTGTGCTCCGAAATCCGCCACTGCGCCAAGCGCCAACCGTTACCAGCAAGCGTAAAAAGACAGAAACGACAGTATAAAATTGAAAGTAAACCATTGTGAAAAGACAGAAAAGAAATGAAATATTGAAAGAACATAGAATCAGCCGACACACTTTGCCGACCCTTCTGTATTTTTTATTTTTCCCACCGCACATTTTTAATTTTTCTGCCAACCCACATTTGGCACATTGTCAAGCCGCACAAGCCAACACTGAAACCAAAGCTTTGGCAAAGAGTGCAATTTTGCCAACACTCAAAAACACCTATTAAACATGCCAATATACGAGGACATATTTGGAGGTGGGAATGCTATTGAATTAATTATTC
>CAZQSR010000279.1:0-2160 GCA_964596145.1 uncultured Ignavibacteriaceae bacterium | reverse complement strand
TGATGCAAATTCATACCGCAAAGGAAAACCATCATTCATAACCTTTCTGGCCAGTCCTTTTTCCAAAAAAACTCCCAGAATATGATAAATGGTACCTTGTGCTATTTCCGGATGACTTTTATGAATTTGCCCGATCAGTTCATCAGCCGTGGGATGATAGTTAGGTTGAATCAGGGCTTCCAGTACAATGCGCCGCTGTGTTGTACATTTCAGTCCGGCTTCCTTTAAACGTTGCGCAATATTCATAAGAATATTTCTTAGATAAGAATAATTCAAAATTAAGAAAATAATTTAACAATGAATCATGATTAAACATGTTATAAAACATAAAAAATAAAAAATCAGCCGGGGTTTATATATTCCAACTGGCTTTCCTGTTCTGTGCGTGGGGATTACAGGTACCTTCTATTGATGCTATTGATAAAATTGCTACGTTTTTGGCTTAACGGTTGACCAGCTAATTCATTGTGAAGGCAACGTTCTTAAAGAAGTGACCATTGAAGATAAAACCACCAGCGAAAAACTACCGATAATAGAACAGCTTGAGGAGCCAGATAAGCAAGCTCTTTTCAGGATGATTGATTGAATGTTGACTAAAAATAAGTTTAAGGATTTTTTTCAGAAAAATGTTGCAGTATTATAACGAAAAAGCCCCAATCCGGGGCTTTTTCATATTTTTATTTACAAAATAATTCAATCACTTTGGAAAACACTAACTCGTATAACGCCTGCTTTTTCAATTGAATATTTGTAAGTATCTTTTTTCTTCTTATTTGTTCCTTTAACTTCATTTCCAAAGTTATCAACGTCAAAAGATTCTTGAATATAGACAACGGTAATATCATTTAAAGATTTAATTGTCAATACTTCCGAACAAATATAACCTACTCCTGCACCGCATCCCTTTGATATCTCCTTCTTATCTATAAGTGTTCCATTTTTAGAATACACCGCAAGTACTGGCATATAACAGGCAGCAGCAGTACAATATATGATTGCATAAAATTTAGAAGTATCTGGAAGCATTCCAACGGTTACTCCAGGGCCAATGTATCCAATAAATATACTATCGGAATCCATATCAAGAGGAACACTTAGAGACGAATCAGGCTCATAACAGCCTGTATTAGCAACAAAGGGCAATGGGAGTATTTTAAATTTCGAAATAAATTTCTTGAACTTAATTAAATCTTCAGAGCTTTTTAGCTGTAGTAAATAACCATTGCTTTTATTTGCATTGTTATTTATACAAGACGAGCACAAAATAATTAGCAAAAGCAGAACTAATCTAAAATTGTTTTTATAGGTCGTATTTTTATCGTCGTACTTTTTCATCATTATTAGTTGTAACCGTGGTATTAGAAGTAATATTAGTGGCGTTATTTGTCGTTTGAGATGAAGTCCCTTTTTGATTAGTCTTACTTGGCTCTACATAGGGAGTCTGGTCATAATTAACATTGGGCTGTTCAGTTACTGGCTGTTTTGTTATATCTATTTGTTTCCCATCTTTTGTTTCAGTTACGGGACTAAAAAAGCCATAAAAAGTACCTGAATAATATTGTGCGGTGGTGGCAAAATTTGGATTTTCGAGAATACCATTAGTGGAATTTGCTGCATGCGTTAGTTTATATTTACCCGTAGCTTCATCGACTGCTGTCACAATGCCTACGTGTCCTTCCCAGAATGCAACAGCTCCAACAACAGGGGTGGTAGATTTGACAAATTTGCTTTCATCCATCAACAATACTCCTATGGATGATTTCCTTGCCAAGTAATAATCATATTTCTTAATATTCATACTACTTATTGCTTCATCTGCTAATAATACCCTTGTAACCAATTCGATGCAATCTTGTCTTTTCAAAGCTGCCTCGGTGTATGTTGTTCTTAAATGCCTACCTTGATTGTCTGTGCCATTTGAGTATGTATACCCTTTACCTATGAACTGTTTTGCAGCTATAACCCTATCACCAGGGCCCTTTCCATCAATATCAATAAACCTTATTGGATTGTCTACGGCGTAATTGTATGGAGACCAGCGTAGATATTTTTCGGCATCTGGGTCAATGGAATGCCACCTCCCCAACTGCGCATCATACATCCTTGCGCCGTAATCATACCAATTCAAATCTCCCTCAGAAATATATTCTTTCCCGTTGT
>CAZQSR010000278.1:0-2182 GCA_964596145.1 uncultured Ignavibacteriaceae bacterium | reverse complement strand
TTTTACGTTAATTTTTTAACTTATGTTGCTGTCCTAATTTTTTAGACCACCATACTTAATATTATTTTTAATGCAACCTTCACAAGGTGTTATAATTGTCTTTGTTTCATCAAATAAAACTGGTATTTCTTGTACTACATCAGAACAAGAATTTGGAACAACTCCTTTTAAACCGTCCATTTGCCAAACATTCCATGATATAATATTAGCAATCTTCTTAATAGATGTAATCGTTGGTTCTTTATCAAACTTAAAAATATGATTCTCAATAAAAGTAAATAGCATAGCTTCTCTTGCAAGTAACAAACTGTCCCCATGCCATTCGTAAGCGTAAATATTTTTAAATGCTATTTCTGACGCTTCAAGCCAATCTTCTATTGTTTCAACATTTTCATTGATAACACGCATTTTCCTATCAAGTAAACCAATTCTGTTTTCAACAGGTATGAAAATACCTGTTGTAGTATCATAACGACTTGCTAAATAAGGAGCTTCACCACATGTTATTTCAAGTCTTATATTTTTAATGTAATCACGCCATGTTTTATCTTTTGGAAAAACAATTTTATCAGAATTTGTCTGCCATGTTTGAGAACCGTTTAAACTGGTTAGTTCAATATTAAAAGCATTTTCAAATCCAAACCAAGCGTTATCAATTAAATTGTTTTGAGCATTACAAATCCAAGATGGCGTAAAAACTTCAGCCATATCTCTAACTCTTGTTTGTTGAATTGACTTATTTTTACTTGCTCGTGGCATTATAACCTCACCATTTTCACCAGTTATAAGTTTCGGTAAAATTTGAGAACTGTAATCATAATCTTTTCCAAGATGCTTGTAATTGTCAGTTGCCCAAAAAATATTTTTTTTAGTGGTTTGGTCTAATAGCAAAATTTCAAGAATATGAGGATATTTTTCTCTTATATCGTTCTCCAATATATCGATTTCTCCTGACATGATATTGTATCCTGTATTTTGTTGATTATCAATAAACATAAATCATTTTTGTTAAATTACAAAGATACAGAGTTTGTTTCTATTCTTCTATTTTTATTTGAACTTCTTGTCAACGAGTTTTCAAGGGTGGTGGGTGGGCTTGGGAGCGTAGGCAAGAAAACAACTCTTTTGTAAGCTGAAGCATCAGCCAGTGGGTCTGGGCTTGCAAATGTGTTGTTTTGTGGGTTGGCAATTCTCATTTTTCTTTGTCTTTATGCAGCAAAAATTCCTTTGTCATTCCGTCGTTTGTTTTGTCTTTTACAATGAACGCTAACGGTCGGCAGTTGCTTACGCTGGGGAGTTAACCGCCAGCGGCGTTATCCGCCGTTAAAAAGTTAGTTAAATGTAATAAAAATTCTGCATCTGTATCATCAGCCCCAGTGAAAGTAACTGCGTGTTAGCGTTTGTTGTTTTCTTCTATCGTTTTTCTAGTTTTAAAGTCGTATTCTCCATTGAAAGCATTCATTAATTCCTCATCTAAATGCGTTCTAGAAAATGATTTAATCAAAAGATTATCTTTGGTGTAAATGTGGCAATTGTTTTTCTTACATATAATTAATAGTTCTATGAATCTTTTTTGAACTTTCGGATGAACTATTAACGAATCATTTTCTTGGTATAAATAATTACCGTATTTATCATTTTTTTCGATTCTTTTTCCTGAATTATATATCACTGTCGAGTCTGTATGTATTTGCATTTCATCACAGCACATTCCTTTTGCATTCCTCCAGTAAATCCACTTCCCTTGTTTCTTTCCTTCAACAATAAGTCCTTCAGCAATGGTGAACTTGTCTCTTGATTTATAATTCTTCTGATTTAAGAATTTATGATAATTGCAATTGCAGTTTTGATAATAGCCAAATGTCCAATATTCCTGATTATTCTCTTTTTGTTCAATCGTATGCCAATACTCTATCGAGTCAACGTTAGTAAAGGGTTTGTAAATCACGCTATCAATAACCTGTGCTTTTATCGAAAAAGAAAAGAATGTTAGAATGGAAAAAAGAAAAATCTTCATGGTTTCTTTAAGTTTCATGTTCGTGTGTCTTTTTACAATAAACGCTAACGTTCCGCGGCTATGGGCTGCGGCCGTTTTTTTTGCTAATAGGTTCATTTGAAAAATCATAGCCTTAAAATTACAAAATCATTTCCAAAGTTGCAACTTCACCAGGCCGTTGCCTAT
>CAZQSR010000277.1:0-2183 GCA_964596145.1 uncultured Ignavibacteriaceae bacterium | reverse complement strand
ACAGATACGGGAACAGTACCTCCAACACTAAACATCCTCTTTTTTTTCTTTTTTTATACAAACAACAGAAGAATTGTAATACAGTACTCTTGATTTTCACAGTATGGTATTTTTACAACCAAATATTATATAATATCAGTAACAAAAAATAAACAAGATAGGAGAGATTCATCAACGTGATAAAGCAAAAACTATTCATTATCATCATAGTTGTATTCACCATTGTTGAGTTTTATTTTACACTTAGCTGTGCATTTACAGAACCACTTAAACATGAAAATACAATATTCGAAAACCTTGAAAATTGTGAAGAATGCATGGATCATCCTGATCTCAACTGTGCTGGTGGGATAGCAACAGGGAATGTTGTGAAAAATAACAGAAGCATCTTTTGGAAAAATCGTCATTACACGGGAGAAAATGAGAAACCACGCTTTGAATATGGACCGATTTTTGATTACTGGATGAACACAGGTACTTCCTGGGGTATGAATGAAGCAGGCCTAGCAGTCGGTAACTTCATGCAATATGGAACATTGGACAATTGGGGATATTATTCAGATGCAACCTATGATCAAACCTATGGAATCCAATCATATCTGCTTGGTCATTTCAATACCGTCTCTGAGGCTGCTTTTTTCGCTGCGTACCATATGGGAGGATCGTCGTCACTGGGGATTGTTAGTGCTGAACCGGGCGTTGGAGCCGTTGTTTATTCAGGAGTTAACCCGGAAGGCCAACACGTCTGCAATATCACTTGGATTAACAATACCTACATGGGATTATCAAACGCCTATGAATGTGATGGTGAATATGATAGTAAACGATGGGACGCAGAGGGCAGACTTGATGAGAGCTTTTCAAAACATGGATTTATTGATTGGGCTGATGTGATTCAAAAGGGTGCACGGGACGTTCAAGGTCGAGAGCAAGGGTCTGGTGCGTTTACCAGTTGTTGTGTCTCGAAATCTAATTCCTTATCATCAATCATCGCAGTCTCTGGAGACCCTCGATGGAATAGTTCAGCAAATATCGCCTGGACTTGCCTTGCACGCCAACCGCTAGTGGGTATCTACCTCCCCTTAGGAGCCTCATACCTACAATACACGGATGAACGGGACATCCCCGCAGCGTTTCGGGTTGGTGGTGGTATGGAAGATTACGTGGATGTCAAAGTGCTTTACGCGACAAACGGAGCAGGGCAAGGTTCGAACACATACTACGCTGAAAAAGTCCGGGAAATCCAAGACTATACGTTTCAAATTGAAAATTATTCTTTTGTCCTATATGACACGTTCATTGCATCACTAGATGAGACGATTCCTCAAGAAACCATCGAATCGATGTTGAAAAATTATGTCGACTCAGTCGTTCCACAGATGATCAGTGCCTATGAAAATGAAACATATATTGACTGGGATAACATCCCCCCGGAAATATCCAATCTTTCTTTTGTAAACTCAGATCCATCAGATACCAACCCGCTGTATGGATGGGTAAATATAAGTTGTACAGCCACAGATAATGTTGGCATCTCTGACGTACTTTTGAGGATATTAGACCCAAATGGATCCTGGTTAAATGTTACAATGATCAATACAACATCGTCTCAGTATTATTATCACTCCTCAACAGCTTTTTCCACCGCAGGAAATTATAGTTATGATATTTTTTTAACAGACACTAGTAATAATACAAATACTTCTAACACGGTATTGTTTGCTATGCCACCAAATTGGGATATAAACATAGATAGAATATGTGATATACTTGATTTTGTAATGATTTCTAACCATTATAATGAGACTGGACTTCTTGGTTGGATCCGTGAAGATGCTGATAACAATGGTCATATCCACTGGATTGATTTTATGGTAATATCGAATCATTTTAGTGAATCATGGTAGGAATCCATTGTTCGTCTAAACATTTTTTAAAGTATAAGTCATTACGAATCCTTAAATGCAACCACAAAGGAAAAACCTTGGTTTTATACTCGTAACTTTTTTTGTCCTGATTTTTTTCTGTAGTGGTTGTGAAACCCTTCAGACAGAAAGAGATGCTCTTACAGTGAACGTCATGACCGCTGTAACAATTACCCTACTTGATGAAAATAATCAACAAATCAATCAGAACATTGATGGTGCTGCGGTAAGCATTGAGATCATAAAAAACGGTGAAGA
>CAZQSR010000276.1:0-2207 GCA_964596145.1 uncultured Ignavibacteriaceae bacterium | reverse complement strand
GGTGGCTCAGTTTCATCCGGAATAGGTGGCTCAATTTGATCCGGAATAATCAAATTATCAAAAAGAGAAGATAGACTCTTTTAAGGCAATATTAGTAAACGCAACAATAGATAAATCTTTAATTCAATTAGAGAAAGAGTTCTTTCTTAACTTAACCAAACAATTGACAGTCCTTCATATCCAGATACTTAATTTTCTGCATGATACACGGGACTATATTAAAAGAAAAGGTCTGGAAGAGAATGAAATTCAAGGGCATTATAAAGATTTTATACCTTTAATTTTTCCAGATATAGAATTTGACACCGTCAAGATCGCTTTAGATGACTTGAATAAATATGGGTTAACAGAACTTAAGAGTAGCCAATTTGGAGTAATGACCGTTTCCAGTGGATTAAAGCTTCTTGGGGACCGGAGAACAACCTCTTTTGGAGATAAGTATATTAAGTTTATTACTTTGTAAATAAGCACAGCTGGTAACAGGTCGGTATATGTCATTGGCGCTCCGCACCGCGACTGCAAAAACACGCGCCACCGTGTCCCGATAGTTATCGGGACTGCGCCAACGCCAAATACCGCCGAACGTTAGCGAAAATTGTAAAAAAACGAACCAACATAAACTAAAATCGAAATGATTATGAAAAAAATTAGTATTTTATTACTTGGATTAATTATCGGATTATTTATATCTTGTAAAAAAGACATTGATAATTCAAAGATATACACGTTTAAGGGTAAGGCACAAAAAGGTCCATTAGTTACAGGTACAAATATAACTCTTAACGAGTTGAACTCAAGTCTTGGCCAAACAGGAAAATCATTTACAACTTCAATTGTGACTGATGATGGAAGTTTTAATTTGAACAATATTGAGCTTAATTCAAATCTGGCATTACTTACTGCGAATGGATTTTATTTTAGCGAGATATATGGCGAATTATCAAGTGCCACTCTTTCTTTACAAGCTATAACAGTTTTAACTGCCAATGAATCAGTAAATATTAATGTTTTAACACATTTAATAAAAGGTAGAATTGAAAATCTGGTATCAACTGGAAAGAGTTTTAAAGATGCCAATACACAAGCAAAATCTGAGTTTTTATGTTTCTTAGGTATCATAGATTTATTTGATAAGGATTTTGATAATCTCGACATTTCAGCAAAAGAAGATTATAATGCAGTTCTTTTATCATTCTCTTTAATCTTGCAGAGATATACCATGATTTGGAATGAACGTTCAACTTTAACAGCAGAATTAACTCAACTTCTTTCGAATTTGTCTTCCGACTTTGCAACAGATGGATTAATTTCAAATAGAAAACTAATTGATACATTACTTTTCAATATTTCACAATTAAATCTCATTGATATTCGTAAAAATATTGAGAAAAGATATTCAAACCTTGGACAAATCGTTTCAATTCCTAATTTTGAAAAGTATATTGCAATATTTCAAGAAAAATACAGTAATAATTTATATACCAATTTTACTTATCCTTTAATTGCCTCACCTGACCCTGTAATGGCTCCAGATGGTAAAATCAAAAATATTTTAGTTCCTTCTGATACAATTTATCAAGCAGCCCCATATTCAGTTGCTGCAATTATTCCATTAAATAAAACACTAAAGATTAAATTTATTGGTTCAAACATTTCGATTGGAGGTCCAGTTTCAGGTTGGGAATTAATAAATGAGTATCCAAATGGATTTACAATAAATTCGCAGCGACAAAATGAATTAATGAGTATGCTAATAAATTTGGAAACTTCAGGTAGCGCAACGATTGAATATTATGAAAATAATTCAACAATACCAACATTTACCAAAAAGATAAAATGGCAATAAACAACTTTCGCTAACATCATGTATAAAGCATGAGAGTTTAAGTAGTTAAATCAAGCGTTTTGCCTCGCATTGGGGTTTGTGTCTGCGGATAGGAATGAAGCCGGCAATCCCCAACGCTTCATTCACGCAACCGTTATAGTTTGAATAGCTTGAGAAAAGAAACCTTCAGGGCCAGTCTTTGCTAAATTTATGACCATCTTTTGTATAAAGCCGAATCATGCATTAGAAATGCATTCATTATCTTTCAGATCGATGGAATCTCCGATTCGTGGATGGTAACCCGGATGCCATCGCTAAACGTTTTCGCTCCTTATAGAACGGAAATAAGCTCTTGCCCATACTCTGGCACTTTGCAAGCCTG
>CAZQSR010000275.1:0-2221 GCA_964596145.1 uncultured Ignavibacteriaceae bacterium | reverse complement strand
ACAACGGGAAAGAATATATTTCTGAGGGAGATTTGAATTGGTATGATTACGGCGCCAGGTTCTATGACCCGCAGCTGGGAAGATGGCATAGTATTGATCCGCTCGTTGAAAAAAATAGAAGATGGAGTCCATATCGGTACGCTTATGACAATCCACTTAGATTTATTGATCCAGATGGGATGACTGAGGAAGAACGCATTAAGGCTGCCCAAAAAGCGGAGGAATACAGCGACAAAAACCCTGGAGGCACATATGAACCCGGAGGAATGGGAGAACCTGGAAAAGGTGTTGATTGTTCTGGTATGGTTAGAATGTGTGTTATGGCTTCAGGACTCAGTGATCCAATAACTGGCTCAAAAGGTGATGGTCAATGGCAGAATGGTGTGGCGTTACTCGTGAATAGTCCTTCATTCAGAGAAACATCAGTTGGAGAAGCAAGAAAAGGAGATATGATTACCCTTAATACGGGAAGAGGAAAAGGTCCTGATGGAAAATACGACCATACAGGTATTATAACAAATGTTCAGAAAGATAAAAATGGTAAAATTACTGGATTTACATTTGTCCATTCAGGCAGTAAAGGACCAACTACTGCAACATATACTGTGGGTGGGAAAGGATATTGGGATAGTAAAGTTAATGGAGTATATCAATGGGATACTCCAGAGGAGAAAAAATCAACAGCTCAAACACAACAAACACAATCACAGCAAAACCAGAATCAAAACCAAACGCAAAAACATATAAAAAGAGAAGATGTGGATGCTGTATCTGGAGAAAGGTAATAAAGGTATAGTTTAATTAATAAATAAATATTACTCTATGCGAAATCTAAACTGTATTATTTCATTTATATGGGTTACTATTATTGCTTGCAATGGTAATACTACTATTAATTCTGTAGGCTCAAAAGATGACAATTCATCAAAGATTAGAGTGGATTACAAGAAAATTAAGAATAAGAAGCAATTTGTTTATAATATAAATAATGCAGATACTGATTCTTTTGGCTTTATGCCCGTAGTAGATGATCAAGCTTTAGGTATAAAAAGCTTGCTTATCTACAACAACTGCGCATATTTAACTGATCCTTTTCATGGAAATGTAAAGAAAATAGATCTGGTTAGCGGAATTGTTAAAAGTAGTAACATACTTTTAAACGATAAGTACTTTAAAATATGCTCAATAACATCATTTAATAATTCTTTATATATATTTTCAGAAAAGGAGGATGTTTTTATTTTGGATTATGATCTTACTGTTAAAGATCAATTTAAATTAGATAGTAAGTATAAAGGCGATAAGGATGTTTATTATATTAAACAAGATACTTTGGTTATTTTTAGACCAAACAATGATGTAGTTCAGCTGGATAACGGTCAGATGCAGGTGAGTTTAATTAAAATAGATAAAAAACACTCGATTAGTAGAGAAGTACTTTTATACCCTGATTATGAAACATATAAAGATTTATTCCCAAATATTCGAGGATCTAAATATCTTGAAACAAAAGAACAAGAGAAGAATTATTTAATTACGAGCTATGGGAAATTTGAATTACCAGAGGGACTTCCAAATACTTCACAGTATTATGATTCAAAAAATATGGATTTTACGTTTGATAAGATTGTATATTTTAGTATAACACCCGTGAAAGTACAAATCACTGTATGTGAATATTAATCAAATTAAATGAAAGCATAACAACATAGCCCCGCCATATCAGCGGCTGTTTAAAAATCATCGTTCTTTCTCATTTGTTGCATTATCTCTTCAATCCTCTCAATAACAGACTGCGGACAGGTTCCGATTATGCCAGTCAAGCGTGCTTGAAATGGACATCAAATTAGTATGGACAGAGCAATACAAACGCCATGCATTTATCCTCAGCGTAATTGACACCTATACCAGGGTTGTATTGGGATGGGTTGCGGCATTCCAAATCAAACAGGAGTGGGTAAAGCAACTATGAACGCATATAATTGAAACGCACCTACAGCCCTACAATTGTTTAGCCTGCTGATTATTCCAGACAAATTGAGCCACCGTTCCGACGGAGATTGAGCCACGCATTTTTTAAGTCCTCCCTTCTTTAAGACCACATGTTAAAAAATATAAATTTTCTTATGATGATGATGATGTAAAACAGTGTTTCATAACCGGAAATAACTCGAAGAGTTATTCTGGTTATTAACACATTTTCTTTTTTGGTTACTTTTTT
>CAZQSR010000274.1:0-2225 GCA_964596145.1 uncultured Ignavibacteriaceae bacterium | reverse complement strand
TGAACTTAAAATTCAAAAATCGGATATTGCTGTTTCTGCATTGAATTCTCTAATAGCAGCTTTATCCACGGTTAATCCAATTATCCCGATTGTAGGCCCATTATTACAAGAAATTGTTGGTTATTCCATTCCAAACCAAAGAATAGATCGGATAATAAAATATTCAATTCGATTAGAGAAAAAAATTAAGGAAATAGATGAATCAGTTTTAAAACTTGCATTTACAGATGAAAATTTTTCAGATTTAATGGAAGAAAGTCTAATACAGGTAGCAAGATCAATTTCTGAAGAAAGAAGAGAGTATATTGCTTCACTAATATGCAATAGTTTAAAACCCGAAAAGATTGGCTTTATTGAATCAAAACATCTTCTTAAAATTCTTGGAGAAATTAACGATATTGAAGTTATTTGGCTTCGCTTTTATTATTGTCCTTTACTGAATGGAGACAAGGAATTTCGTGAAAAACATAAAAATATAATTGGATTTCAGCGATCTTACATTGATGCTCCGCAAAATATTTTGAATAATTCAACTATTCAAGAAAGTTATCAATCTCATCTTGTTCAATTAGGTCTTTTAGCACCGAATTACGAGACTATTCAATATGATAGATTGAAACAAATTCCGATTGCTGATAGATTTTCTGGAGGATTAACAATATCAGATTATAAGATTACTTCACTGGGTGTTATGGTTATAAATCAAATAGATTTTGGTAACGATTGGAAGAAGAAATTTCCAAAATAAGTGTATTGAATATTTTTCAAATTTTTAGTTTTAACCCCTCTCTACAATTTTTCTTTCTTCATCTGTTAACTGATATAGGTCATATACTAAATTGTCGATTTCTTTATCCGTAACTGCAATCTGTCGTTTGATTATCGTCTGCTCTTGTTCGGTTCTTGTATCAGGAAGTCGCTTGTTCAAAGCGAGCATCATCTCAACTAGTGTGATCAGTTTATCATGACGGGCTAGATCTTCGGAATTAGAGCAATCTAAAGCAATGATTGGAATTTGTTCGATATATTGAGTCATATAATGTGAATAGCCTCCCCGCATGGGGGTACAAATTTTTTTGTAAAACCAAAATAATAATCGGGAATTAAGCAACCCAAGGATGTAGTAGTATGAATATTTTGGATCTTTTAGTAGAATCCCATATCCAGTTTTAAAAAAATAACCTTGAGTGTCAAATGCATATGCAGAGGTAATATGGTAAAAAGGACAGATTATTTTATCTTTTTGAAATAAAATCATACTTTTTGGGTATCCGAAAGCCCACCAGTCTTTTCCTAAAAATTTACCTTTCTCTCTTTCCGACAAGAATTTTTTATGGCGAGATAGATATTCAAAAGTAAGGGGAAATTTCGATCTTAATTCTTCTTTTGATAATAGAGTGAAACTATTTTCTTTGATTTCATAAGGGCAAATTAAGGCATAATCTGTTATTAACGGCTCGTATCTCCGGATATGACGACCTTTAATAAACCATTTTATTGCATCTTTTTCGATCTTAATTTCACAGTTCTCAACAATAGACCAGCCGATGAGGTAATTTCCTTCGATTTTACATTTCTCTAAAACAAAAATATCTTCTGCGCTTGTTTGAGTTCCAACAAATATATGAGCCAGGGATTTTAAGGTTGGTTCAATTTTCTGAATTTTTTCAAAAACATTTCTTTCGGGGCCGATTACAAAATTCCAATCTTCTGAACTAATTTTTTCCGATTGGATAACATCTTCTGAAGCGGTATTATTTGTTTTCCATGAATCGATATTCTCAACCTGGATCAACTTGAAAGAGGGATTCTGTTTTTTTTCAAGGAATAAAAGACAGGTATAAGTGGTTGCTCCTTTAAACACCTGTTGATGGCCAAAATGAACAATTTCTTTAAGATATTTTCCACCCGCAATTAATCCCCTCAAAGGTTCACCATACGCAGCTGTAAAAAATTTGTGGGGCAAAATATAACCGAATAACCCAGATGATTTTAAAAGTTTCAAGCCTTGTTCAACAAACACCAAATAAATATCATAGTTTCCTTTACTAGCAACAAAATAATTAGATTTGTAATGAAGGACTTCCTCAGGAGCCCACTCCTTCATCGTTTGAATTCTAATATATGGTGGGTTCCCAATTACTGCATCGAATCCACCCTTTTCCATAACACTAGGGAACTCTTCATTCCAATCAAATGGATTCACCCGATATATCGCCTCATCA
>CAZQSR010000273.1:0-2271 GCA_964596145.1 uncultured Ignavibacteriaceae bacterium | reverse complement strand
CGCATGTACGGGTGCAAGAACCATTACAAATCTGTCTTGAGAACAGGAGCAAAAGTAAAAACAATGATAAGCCTATTAAATATACTGTCCGTGTTAGCTACAGGCATTTAATTTGTTATGCCGGGCGTCTTCCGATAATAGGAAGTGTCTGAGAGCTGGCTAAGCATAAAATGCGCAACACTTGCTCTTGAAATCATTTTTGTCAGGATATAGTTACCTGCATCGGATCCATGTTTGTAGTTGGTCCGCTTCTTTCCATTGGTTAATTGCCCTGGTCTTACAATTGTCCAGTCCAAACCGCTTTGAAATATTATCTTTTCTTGTTTTGATTTGTCCAGAAAATAGAATAGGAGTATAAAAGGAATCGTGAACAAAGTATAATATAGTCCAAGTTTGAACCTGCTGTCATTAATCCCCAATGAAGTGATACATATAAATCTCTTTACATTTCCTTTTTCCATTGCATGGATTATGTTCTTGGTCCCTTCTGATAGAATTTTGGTTTTTATTATAAACCTCTTGTGTCCCAGGGCTGACAGGACTGCATCATGATTATCAATTGTATGATCAAAGCTTTTTAACTCAAGCACATTCCCCTTAACTGTTGACAGTTTTGGATGATCAATTTTAAGTCTACCCGGGTTTCTAACCAAGGCAGTTACTGAATGACCTTGTTCCAATGATTGCTTAATTAATTCACGTCCGGTTTTACCAGTTCCTCCAATTATATACAATCGCATTAATAGGTAGAATTTGATGGTTTTTATACATTATTAATTAACTAACAATAAGTTGGTATTAGTGTTCAATTGTAGCTAACGGCCCGGAGGCAGGGCTTGGTAAGCGTCACCCGAGGCAACATCCGGGCAGAATCCAGAAACCCCGCGCCAGCGGGGCCAGAATGCTGTCACGGTGCAACAATCTTTGCGAACTGTCCTGGGAGCCGGAGCAAAGGCAAAAAGTGTGACAAACTTTATTAACCCTACCCTCTGTGTAAGCTGTTCATGTTTTGTTTTGGTAATTTACTTAGCCCTCATTTTATTACCTTTTGGATCATGGGTCAGGTCCGCCAGTCCAAGTTTTTCCATCAGGGGGGGAATATACATTCCAAAACGTCCACGAAGTCCCTTTTTTAGGCCATACCATCCACCAACAGGATTTTTTTCTGATCGGCCCCAAGCTTCTACAGTCCCATCTTTGACAGGCTTTTGTTCGTCAGCGCTGCCAAGCTCCATCCAATCACCATGTCTTTTTAGCATTGAATGGAGGTCAGCGAGGCATCTATAATCATATAACAAAACTGTTTTGCCAACTGTGCAAACTAACACCTCTTTTCCATCCTTAATATCCTTATGCATGGTAAAATCAGATGTTAGTGGGGGCGTTTTAAGTGTCCAGGGATTCTCTTTTGTGCCAAGTTCAGTTGCCATTGTTATTTTATTAATTGATTAAGATTTACCTTAATAAACACATGACTGTAGTCCATGGTTCAAATCCACTAATTTTGAAGATGTTAATCAATTATTGACTAATAATATGTGGAACTCTCTTTCTTAATGCTTAATTAGGATAGGACGCCGTTACATGACAGCTAACACGGATAAAAGCGCTCAAAAAGTAAATAATAGTTCCCGGGGATGGCTTATAAGTTCACTTCTGTTTGCAGTGACAATAAAAAATATATCCAATAATTTTTCGGGTCATCTAATGCGCAGCCCCGTCAGTCCCAATGGCAATTTCCCCGCCAACAGCTCCCGCACATTAAAATATGAACGAAAGAGACAAACAGATTGAGCCAAACACTAAAGTATATATTTGCCGTAATACAATGGAACTACCCTTCTTGATTTTTATTTAACAATCCCAACCACAAATCCAGCCAACCACCCTATCTGACTAGAATGAGCGACAGCAAAGTTCTTTAAAACAACAACTTCGTCCGCATGCCAGTATTAAATACCAACTGAATTATAATGAAATACTGTGACTTCACTGGAGCAGATTCAGCTTCCTGGACTCTCATTCCCGGAAGGACGGTCATCATGCCGGTGATGTGCACCTGGCCGGTTTAACACGCAACACGTCCCTAATGACACAAGGATCTGGTTTATTTGCTGATGCGTTTCCTTCTTTGTTAAAAGAACCAAACATAAATCTGATTCCATTTGTTATCATTACAAATGGTTGTCAAATTGTTACTGATTGCAAAATTTATTAAATAAATCCGCCAATTTTGAAATGAAATTAATGACTGAACTTTAAATTTTCTGC
>CAZQSR010000272.1:684-2277 GCA_964596145.1 uncultured Ignavibacteriaceae bacterium | reverse complement strand
AACGGTCGAGTGTTGATTTTGTTTGGGAGTTAACTCCAACGGTGTCATCACCCGATAGTAAAGTTAGTAAAAGAGAATAACCTTGCAAACGGAATCAGCCCAAATAAAATTAACACTTTGTTGTGTGCTGGTTTTTATTTCTAATTCATTGATTGCATGCCATTCTCGTCTATTAGCTGCGTGCATCCCAATTCTGGGCAGCTAAAACTCAAACTTTCCCATGAAGTTCCTTTCAATCCATTTAAAACTATTTCTTCATTGCTTTTCTTTATTGTTATCAAGAAATTTGAAATGTTTTCCTCGCTCTTAATTTCTGCATTTTCTTCTATAACCATTCCGTGTTGATTGAACTTTTCAACTTTGTCTTGGGCTAAAGTGAAATACAATTCAGTAAAAGCACAGCCTTCTTTGGCTATTAATTTTATTCCATCAACATTGGATTCAATCAATATTTTAAAACCAATTTTTTCTTTTTTTGTTTCTTTCTGGCCGCATCCAGCAATCATAATAACAGTAATCGCTAAGATTGATAAAACTGTCTTGGAAAAATTAATTTTCATTGTCTTTTTCATTTTATTTAAGTTATTGTTCAATATCGATGGTTTTGTTTTGAAACTAGCACACAACGGTTCCGTGGTTACAACTGCTGGGGAGTTAGCCGCCAGCGGCGTCATCACACGTTAAAAACTACACTAAATTACTAAAAACTTTCGTATCTGCATCATCAGCCCCAGTAGGTGTAACCACGTGTTGTACGCAGTTATTTCTCTTTTTTTTGTTTAAAAATCGAAGAGGAAAATCCTTTGCTTGATTCTCCAACTACAAAGCCTGACATCCACTTGTTGACGGTATAGTCAATCGTCAAGTAATCTTCATGCTTTCCTATTCTATATCTATCAAAATAGTATCCAAAAATTAAGGGTATAATAGGAATAATTATAATCTTTGGTCTTGAATAAAAATAGCCTTTCTTGAAATGACCTTTTATTTTTTGTGTTACCAGTATTTCGTCATCTCTAAAAAGCGTAACGATTGCTTTGTTATTATTTACAAATTCGATTTTAATGGATTGATTCCTAAAGTCTTCTTCTCTGCCATTCCATTTTCCAATCACAAAATGATTAAACAGACTTAAGTGCTTTGAATTTCCAGAGTATGGTAATTGCTTTATTTCTCCTTTTGCTTTATCTGGATAGTTACAGTATGTTCCATTGAGTTTATTATAATCAGATTCTAATAAATAATCAGATTTGTAGTCTTGAATTCCTAATTTCGACAATGAAGAGCAACTTGTCAAAAATGTAGTCAAAACGAAAATTATTTGGATTCTACGATTCATCTTATCATAATTGCGTACAACGGTCGGCAGTTGCTTACGCTGGGGAGTTAAACACCTGCGGCGTCATCACCCGCTAAACCGAAACTAAAATACTAAAAAATTCCGTATCAGTATCATCAACCCCAGTGAAAGTAACTGCTTGTTAGCACCCGTTTTTCATTGTCCTGTTCCAAATATTTGTTGAATTATCGGTTCTGTTGCTGCACCTAAAATGTAAAATAACAAAGTCCAAATCAGAATCAAAAGCCAATTAT
>CAZQSR010000272.1:0-674 GCA_964596145.1 uncultured Ignavibacteriaceae bacterium | reverse complement strand
ATCTCAATCAAACCTGGTATTGTTAATCCGTAAATATGTTTTTTCTTGGCGCAAACTTTAAGTTCATTCTTATCAGCTCTATCAATTATGCTATCAATAATATCTACTTTTCTCAGTGTCGATTTATGCAGTTTCAAATATTCTTTATTGTCATACGCCGCAGATTCATCAACTCCTTTTAAAGTATCTATTGTTGTTATATTATTTCTATTTGCCAAATTTAGAAGTCTGCCGTCTGGTTTATTTTTCTCGTAACCATAGGTGTAAATTTTACCTAATATTCTTGGACAATCATATTTTCTATCTTCATCAATTTCAAAAGCAATACCACCTAAAATTCTATATCTATTGGCAATTGCATCAAAACCATAATTTGAGTCCCGCATATTCCAATGAATCCACTTGAAATCTTTATGTTTCTTAGTGAAATCATAAAATTCATCAAGCATTTTCTTTTCCAAGTAATCATAATCTGCATCTGTCAAATTATTAAAATCCTTTTTCTCAAACTGTGCTTGTAAATGAATCGAAAAAGATTTTGTCTGTGCTGTTCCAAGATAACGTATGCAAATAGATGTCACACGAGGTGTCCGACCATGTGTAGTTATGAAAGATTCACAAGAATAGTGAATGATTAAAGCCTTATTCTTGTCTTTTAGGATTTCCTTTAGTTG
>CAZQSR010000271.1:0-2279 GCA_964596145.1 uncultured Ignavibacteriaceae bacterium | reverse complement strand
TGGGGTGGACTATCTTTAAGTTAAGGCTTATTATATAAAATATTTATGTTTATTGGTTCTGTCAAGTCTTAGGCAGTTGAAGGATGGTGGGATCGCGCTGTCAAAATTCGGCAGTTTATGGATTAAAAATTCTTGATTTTCTTGGGATTCGGATTGAATGATAGGAAAGTCAATAAGACACTGGAAAAAAGATAATTTGTGGATTCGGACGAACAAAATAACCATCTCGGGCGAAAATCCGGAACTTTGTGGAAAAATATTCTAATCCCCGAAAAACATATTCGTACAACACTTCTTACAGTAGATAGAATAGCATTAAAATATGGATGGGTTTCAGATTGGGGGGAGTTCTCACCTGCTGAATTAGATGATTTATTGAAAGAATGGTCTGAAGTAACAAATTGTGAACTTTTAATTTCAGGTTACTTTATTGAATATTATTCAGATAAAAATTTTCAAAGAATTGAATATCTCATTAATGATTGGGACCAGAATCCGATCTTTAAAGAACGTATCTTAATATTTAGGGATTGTTTATTTGCCCTTCAAAATCAGAAGCCGCCTTTTAATCCTTCGAACTTGGTAGTACCTATATTAATTTCTCAAATTGATGGAATTATCAAGGAAATACTTGTACGTGAAGGGTGGGTATTTAACAAGAAAGACAAACGATGGGCTCATCCTGATACAATAGTAAAAGCGAATTCAGAAAATAGCTTTGGAAGTATAATAAAGGAAAAAAGAAACTGTTTGGGTGACTATTATATTGGAAAGTTGTCTCAAACAAATTCGAGATATGATATTCTCATCAAAGGGTTATTTCAAAAATCCTATTACCACGACGAATTGAATAATCCATTCTTCTTAAGTAGGCATAAAATCCTTCATGGAGAGGATATTGACTATGGAACTCTGAAAAATACCATACAATTGTTCTTAATTTTAAATTATCTTTATAATTTTAATATTTCGAGATTAACCGAACCAGATGATAGTGATGTCGTAGAATTTCGTAAATTAGTAGATTAAAGACGAAATACGTTCTGGATTAAATAAGAGCGAGAATATTGTTTGTTTCATCCCTACCACGAAAAGGGGCGACCGGTTCCGATGGCATTTGGATAAAGAAGAGCTACACCTTCAAGTGATAAAAACAAGTTAATTTGTATAAAAGGAAATGGCATCAATGTCGATTGGTTCCCACCATTTTAAGATGATCTCGCAAAGAATGGTCGATAGAATTAGTGTAATGGAATAGGATCCCAAAATAGCAATCAATCCAATCGGGTTTCTACAAACTAAATTAGTAATGTCTGAAAATTTCTGATTAAAACTAGGTATTAAAATCAGTGATATTAGAAGGATAAATGTTGCACCCTCAATTAATGATAGATAGAAGGATAGTACTCGTTCTCTGAACAATTTAATTTGCTCAATTTCCCTTGTCGTTAAATATGACGTGTTTTTTATCCAAAATATATATTTTAACGTGGTCTTTGTTGGGTTCGCCAGCAACCTCAATGATACTAGAAATGCGATGACAACCCCTAAAAAAATGATGATTCGTTTTTCATTATATTCAAATTGAATCAGAGAGAGAACTGTTAGGGCAACAGGTAAAGTCAATAAGAAGTAGCATATAAGAATTTCCCCAATCTCTATAATTTTAGACCTATTTGGTCTATCAAATCCGGAATAAGTACCAATATACGAAATCGCTATTGGAAATGCTAAAAAGGCAAGAAAGAAAACAAAACACGAAATTAAAACGGCGAATAACATATAGGGGTATGTATAGCCAATAAATTCCAAAACATTTTTAATTACTGTCGTTGGTGAATCAATAGCCATTGAGAACTGCTCACGTATAGAGGAGATACAAGGAGATATTCCGGAAATAAAACCGAATAACATAATAAAATAGTTTTTAAAAATGTCTTAAGATAATAGTGTTTACAAGCGCGGTAAATAAGAGGAATATTACAGCAAATAAGAAAAGTCGAATAAGAGCAAATACCAATGTTGTAAAACCAAGAATAAACTCAATCAACACCAATGAACAGAAAATTACAACCCTACTATTTCGATTTGAATCAATGATTGATGAATCAGTCATTTAGTCGCCCTCCCTCAAGAAAGAGGGTCTGACATAGCGGCAAATTCAGCTGCCGCGTTTTGACAGGGGGTCATGGGAGCCCCCGACTGCCGACAACTTGACAGAACCTGTTTATTGCAGTGAAAAGAATGGAATGTTTATCTTCCTGAAAAATCCATCTAAA
>CAZQSR010000270.1:0-2291 GCA_964596145.1 uncultured Ignavibacteriaceae bacterium | reverse complement strand
CGGGTGATGACGCCGCTGACGGTTAACTCCCCAGCGTAAGCAACTGCCGACCGTTAGCACACATGGGGGAAGACCACGAACTATTGCATTCTTATACCAAAATTCGTATTTTTGAAGAAAAAAATTATGAATACGATTGAGTTAAAAAACAACTTTCATCTCCTTATCGATAGTATTAATAATGACAATATACTATCAAAGTTCTATGCTATAATGGCAAGAACGAAAGAGAAGTCTGATGGTAAACTTTGGGGAAGACTTAGCGAAGAGGAACAAGATGAACTAATCCGAGCTGACATTGAGTCAGACGACCTATCCAACCTTATTTCGCATACAGAAATTCAAAAAAAGCATAAGAAATGGCTTTAACAATTTATTGGTCAAAACGAGCTGACAATAAATTCGACAAAATCATTAGCTATATCGACGAAGAATGGGGCGAAGTTGTTGCACGAGCTTTTGTGAAAAAGGTTTATGATTTTCTTGATATACTGGTAGAATTTCCTGAAATCGGAAGTGTTGAACACGCAGAAAGAGAAATTCGTGGCTTTGTGATTGTTAAGCAGTTAACGCTCTTCTACAAAATCAAAGAAGATAAAATTATCCTATTAAACTTCTTTGACAACAGACAAAATCCTAAACGGAAAAGGTTTTAACCCACGTGTGCTAACAAAGTGTTAATTTTATTTGGGCTGATTCCGTTTGCAGAGTTCTTCCCTTTTACTAATTTTACTCTCGGGTGATGACACCGTTGGAAGTAACTCCCAAACAAAATCAACACTCGACCGTTAGCTGTAACTGTAAGATGACGATACATAATGAGTAAACTCGAAGAGCGAATTCAAGATGAATTAAATAAAAACGGAATTCGGTTTGAAATACAAAAACCTGTCCCGATTGAAAACTATCCTTGGAAGACAACTCGCTCGAAAACTTCGCCGAAATGCGACATCTACCTTAATGATTACGACCTTTATATTGAAATTAAAGGGTTTATGACTTATAGAGCAGTTTCAAAATTGTCTTTCCTTTCAAGACAAGATTTTAAATATTATATTTTTCAAGGTACAGAACCCGAATGGAATCCATTAATCGAAAGTTTTATTCCTGAAAACAATAAAAAAGAGAAAAGAGGTAACGAGCAACTAGAAAAAAATATAAGGCATCAACTCAACGAATTGATTAATTTGAAAACTAACTCAAATTTTTACAGAAATATATCTTCAATATCATTGCTAAGACTGAAAGATTACATATCCACAAAAATTAATGAATACAAAGATTGGAATGGAGAATGGTATTAATGATGAAAATTGAATGAAATGAAGATAAAAACAGCTACAGCTAACAGGCTGTTCCTTTCACTGGGGCTGATGATGCAGATGCAGATTTTTTATTACCTTTAACTAACTTTTTAACGGCGGATAACGCCGCTGGCGGTTAACTCCCCAGCGTAAGCAACAGCCGACCGTTGGGCTTAATTGTAAAAAGACCATCAGACATCCAGATACTTAAATAGATTTTTGTACATTTGTTGAAAATATTTGATAATGGACGAAAAGGTAAAATACTGGATTGAACTGTCAGACTATGATTTGGAGACTGCAGAGGCGATGCTTAAAAGTAGAAGATTCCTTTATGTTGGATTTATGTGTCATCAAACAATAGAAAAGGCATTTAAAGCATATTTTACCGTCTTGAAGTCAGATGTAGCTCCTTATTCACATAGTTTGTCATATCTAGCAAAGAAAGGCGAATTTTACGAATTGTTTTCCGAAGAGCAGAAAGATTTTATAGACCAGATTGAACCATTAAATATTGAAGCACGTTATCCTTCTCACAAAGAAAGACTTTTAAAAAGTTTAACCGAAAGCAAGTGTATCGAAATTATTGGAAAAACAAAGGAAATACAAGAATGGATAAAGGAGAAGCTATAAACAAAGTAAGGGAATACAGCATTCTACTTAAGAAGTACATACCTCTTGAGAAGGTTTATTTATTTGGTTCATATGCAAAAAACACTAACCGTTCTGATAGTGACATTGATGTGGCTATCGTTGTGAACAAGTTAGAAGGAGACTTCTTTACTATTCAACCATTATTGTGGAAATTAAGAAGACAAGTTGATGATAGAATTGAACCTATTCTAATAGAAAAGGACAATGATTATAGCGGATTCTTAATTGAAATTCAAAGAAATGGAATTGAAATAGCCTAAAACAACTAAGCCCAACAGCGTGTTAATTTAATGCGGGCTTTAATTGGAACTAGGTTGGTTAAATCTTTTTTAC
>CAZQSR010000269.1:0-2318 GCA_964596145.1 uncultured Ignavibacteriaceae bacterium | reverse complement strand
GGATGATGAATGAAAACAACGAAAATATTAAACAAGAAGTTCTATATTCTTTTGAGAAAAATGTCCAGGTTATAGGGGGTTAAGACACTGAGCATTTAAAGACAAGCAAATGCTGAATAGGATTAATATGTTAAAATTCTTTTTCATGATAATAGGTGCTCATAAGGTTGATTATTAAAGTTTTAAGGGAGTATAGAAGTATTTAAGACATATCGACATATGAGATCAATTAAGTTTTAATTATCTTGGGTTGAGACAATACTTAAGGACCTCTTATATTTGGTATATTTGATAAAGCAATTTTTACCTGTTGTTTCATGCTATAAAATTCTAATAAGAGATTAGTTGTCGATACACTGTCTATTGTGCCTAACGATTGGCGGTATGGCCAGTAAGGGTTGCGTTCGATAACCCGTCAAGGTACTGAAAAGCTAATGCGGTGTACAATGCTTCGGTTATATGGAAAGCCCTTATTGGCTATACCGCTTGTTATGGTGCGTAATTGTTTGTCTGTCAGACTTCTATTGAGATATTTACTTTCCCGCCAAGTCCTTTCTCAACAATGTCAAATAAGGTACTTAGTGTTATATTACTACCATTATTTTCAACACGGGAAATATATTCTCTCTTTTTGTCAATAATTTGTCCTAATTCTTCCTGAGTCATGTGACGGGATTCTCGGGCTTTCTTTAATAAAAGTCCAATTTTGAAAGATTCTGCTTCTCTCTCAAGGTTGTCGCGCCGTTCGGTACCTGTTTTACCGTAAACACGGTCTTTGATTTCTGACCATGTTGAAGTTTCGCTATTGTTGTTTTTTGTTTTCATAATACTCGTTCATTAATTTTTCTGCCTTTGTAATTTCCTGTCTGGGTGTTTTTTGTGTCTTTTTTTGGAAACCGTTTAAAAGGATTACCAGTTTCCCGCTGTCGAAAAAGCAAAAAACACGCCAAATGTCTGAACCTAATTGAATTCGTGCTTCGTAAAGTCCTTTTGTCCCGGCAATTAGTTTTAAGTAAGTAGTCGGAATTCTCTCCAGAGTCTCAATAGCCTCTAAAATCTTGAATATCTTGTCCTGAACCTTTGTAGGTTGTTCAATCAGAAAGTCTTCGAAGTAATTTTTGTAAGCTATTATTTCCCGGATTTTGTCCATGAAGTCAAACCTTGACGCAAAAGTAACTTATAAGTTACAATATTCCAAATTAATGATGAATTTATATTTTTTATTATGCACCATAGAGCTTGTTGTGGTACGTTTTTCTTTATGTTGTCATGGGATTTATTTGTATCTGTCCCCCAATTGCTCTTAATACTTTCATGATAGTCTCAAACTGAGGTTTAGATCCATCTGATAAAGCTTTGTATAAACTAGGTCTACTTAATCCAGTTTCTTGAGCTATTTTTGTCATGCCAATTGATTTTGCAATATGGCCGATTGCTATAATTACATCGGAATCATTTCCTTCTGCTAAAACAGCATTCAGATATTCTGCTATCATCTCGTTACTATCCAAATAGTCAGCAATATCAAATTTTGAAGTTTCCATTTCTCTACTTTTTAATTCTTTTTAAAATCTCTTTTGCCTTTTCAATGTCTCTCTGCTGAGTTGATTTATCTCCACCGATGAGTAGGATAATGATTTTCCCCTCTGATTCTTTAAAATATACTCTGTATCCTTTAGCGTAGTCAATTTTTAATTCCCGAATACCATTCCCTACAGGTTCACAGTCTCCAAAGTGTTCATCATTTTCAATCTTTTGAATGCGAAACAATATTTTGGCTTTTGCTCTTAAATCTTTAAGTTTTCTCAGCCATTTGTCAAATTCGTCTGTTTTCTCAATTAAATACATTTACAATTCTGTATTCATTTGGATACAAAAGTATACAATCTTTTCTATTCGTGAAAGATTTTATTCAAAATTAAAAGGGAAATCAAGAGTTTATAAAATACTCAGGATGTGTCTTTTAAAATGCCCCACAACGGCCCGGCGGTATAATTTAGTGGGCGTTACCCGACGATAGCACCGCCACAAATCTGTCCCGGTAGGCCAGAAGGTTGTCACGGTGCAAGGAGGGTACGGCGTGGTTTTTGCCATCCGGGTACAAGTTTTGATCGAAGTACGCGTGTCGCGGTACAAGTTTTATAAGTGAAACGAATCTGTCCATATGTAACAAATGTTACAAAAGGGCACTTGCGCAGTGTCGCGTTACAAGTTTGATCGGAGCCAGAATACTGTCACTGTGCAGGATTTTTATTGCGGGCAGGTGCGCGTATCCAGGTGCAGGTTTTGGCAGGATCTGTCATGGGAGCAGGGTTTTG
>CAZQSR010000268.1:0-2369 GCA_964596145.1 uncultured Ignavibacteriaceae bacterium | reverse complement strand
AAATCGAAAGAAGAATTAAAAGCATTTTACGCTGGAATGCAATGGCTATGGTTGTCCGAGCAAATAAACATGAAAATGGAATTGGTGGACATATATCTACTTATGCATCTGTTGCTACTTTACTTGAAATTGGATTCAATCATTTCTTTAAAGGTAAAGGAGAAAATCATAATGGTGATCAAATTTATTTTCAAGGTCACGCTTCTCCAGGTATCTATGCAAGGGCTTTTCTTGAAGGAAGATTAACAATTGAACAAATTGAAAATTTTAGAAGAGAACTGAAAAATCCCAAAGGATTATCTTCTTATCCTCATCCCTGGCTGATGCCCAATTTCTGGGAGTTTCCTACTGTATCTATGGGTCTTGGACCAATAATGGCAATATACCAGGCAAGATTCAATCGTTACCTTGAGGACAGAGGTTTGAAGGACACGAGCAATTCAAGGGTCTGGGCGTTCCTTGGTGATGGTGAAACAGATGAACCAGAAACTCTTGGTGCAATTACTCTTGCTTCAAGAGAGAAACTCGATAATCTTACATTCGTAATAAATTGTAATTTACAAAGACTTGATGGTCCCGTTCGTGGAAACGGAAAAATCATTCAAGAACTTGAAGCTGCTTTTCGTGGAGCAGGTTGGAATGTAATAAAAGTAATCTGGGGAAGTGATTGGGATCCTTTGCTTGAAAAAGATGTTAAGGGAAAACTTATCAAGAGAATGGGTGAAGTTGTTGATGGTCAATATCAAAAATATTCAGTTGAATCAGGTTCTTATATCAGGCACGATTTCCTTGGTTCTGATCCGGAATTACTTGAAATGGTAAGTCATCTTACAGATGAACAATTAAGAAAAATGAAAAGAGGCGGTCACGATCCTGAAAAAGTATATGCAGCATTTAAAGCAGCAACAGAACACAAAGGACAACCAACTGTAATTTTAGCAAAAACAATTAAAGGTTACGGACTTGGAGAAAGTGGTGAAGGAAAAAATATTACTCATCAACAAAAGAAATTAAATGAAGAAGAATTAAAAGAATTCAGAACAAGATTTGGGATTCCGATTTCTGATGAAGAAGTTGTTAATGCTCCATTTTACAAACCCGCAGAAGATAGCCTTGAAATAAAATATCTTAAAGAACGAAGAGCAAATCTCGGTGGTTCAGTTCCTGAAAGAAAAGTTACAGTACGTCCTATCAAAACTCCACCAGAAGAGATTTTTAAAGAATTTTACGAAGGAACTGAAGGAAGAGATGTCTCAACAACAATGGTTTTTGTAAGAATTCTTGCAAAACTTTTACGTGATAAAGAAATTGGAAAATTGATTGTTCCAATCGTCCCTGATGAAGCAAGAACGTTTGGAATGGAAGCACTTTTCAGACAGGTTGGAATTTACTCTCACGTAGGACAATTATATGAACCAGTTGATAAAGAAAGTCTTTTGTATTACAAAGAAGCCCGCGATGGTCAAATTCTTGAAGAAGGAATTAACGAAGCCGGGGCAATGTCATCATTTATAGCTGCTGGAACTGCTTATTCAACTCATGGAATTAATATGATTCCATTCTTCATTTACTATTCTATGTTCGGAATGCAAAGGATTGGTGACCTTGTCTGGGCTGCAGCCGATATGCGAACGAAAGGATTTTTACTTGGTGGAACAGCAGGCAGAACGACACTTAACGGCGAAGGATTACAACATCAGGATGGAAACAGTCATTTACTCGCTTATCCTGTTCCTAATCTTGTCACTTATGATCCTACATTTGCGTATGAACTTGCTGTAATTATACGTGACGGAATAAGAAGAATGTACGAAGAACAGGAAGATATTTTTTATTATATCACTTTGATGAATGAAAATTATACAATGCCAGAAATGCCAGCAGGAGTGAAAGAAGGAATCCTGAAAGGTATGTATCAATTTAAAAAATCTGAAATGAAAAATATTAAATTACAAGCCAACCTATTAGGCAGCGGAACAATAATGAACGAAACAATTAAGGCTGCAAAGTTGCTTGAAGAGAAATTTGGAGTTGCGTCAAATATCTGGAGTGTTACAAGTTATAAAGAATTAAGACGTGAAGCATTGGAAACTGAAAGATGGAATCTTTTAAATCCTTCGTTAAAAGAAAAATCATCTTATATTTCTTCTTGCTTTGAAGGAAATGATGGAGTTTTTGTTGCTGCAAGCGATTATGTAAAAACTCTTCCCGATTCCATTTCTAAATGGTTACCTAAAAAATTAATTTCTCTTGGCACAGATGGATTTGGGAGAAGCGAAAGCCGTGAAGCTTTAAGAGATTTCTTTGAAGTTGATTATCGTTACATTGCTCTTGCAGCTCTATATTCACTTGCTAAAGAAAATAAAATT
>CAZQSR010000267.1:0-2401 GCA_964596145.1 uncultured Ignavibacteriaceae bacterium | reverse complement strand
TTTAAAACCTACCGGAGCAGAGCTCCGGGGTATTCAACCCAGACGGGAATAAATTTGAAAAAGATTATATCGAAATGGAGAAAAAATTAAGAGAAAAAATTGAAAATGAATATCAACAAAAACAACTAAAAGAAAATCTAAAAAAAATTGAAACTAATTTACAGAAAGAAAAAAAACAAGATTTAAATAAACCTGAAAAAATTATGAAAAAATTTGATATTCTTATGTGTTGTATAATTGGAGTTCTGCTATCTTTTATTTTTACAATTTATCTCTATATTGTAGGAGGTTTTATGGATTTAATACTTAATTTTATAATATTTAGTATTAGTTTTTCTGTTATCGTTTATATAATTGTCTTCGTTATATTAAAGATAAAAGTGTCTTATCTAAAAAAAGACTAATGGAAAATCCCATCGGTATCGGTAGACACTCCGAGGGAGTAAAAAGGGATTATCTCTCTTAAAACAAATTTTAAATGGAGGAATTGTTACTTTTTGTGGTCTGAATAAGAATTATGTATCTGCTTCAATATATATTCCCAGACAACTCAGAACCCTATTGATTATTCTCTTTTTTTTAAAAAACAATTATTTCGATTTAAAAAGTGGTGAGAGATGAACCAATGTTTTTTTTGGTTCATCTCACATGTTTAGGTAAATTTTGTGGTTTTTATGCAGTTAAGTTCACTACAGATATGATATCGGTATTGTGAAATCGAAGTGAACAGAGGCTGCATATTGCACATAATTTGTATTGATTATCATGCCTGTTGGTAATGTTGGTGAGGGAGTACTCCAGCCACCAGAATAAGTTTGGTATGTTGGGTATCCGTCTCCTTGGGTCCATCTCAGCATAAATAATGGGGCTGAGCCAGTTGCATCGCCTATGATAATCATACATTCTGTTGCCCACTGACCAGCAATGTTCGAAATATCAACGTTCCAAACTACCGTGTCACCGATGGTCGATCGATCCATATCGATATTGTAGATCTGACTTGAGAACTGAGTTTCATCCCATAAAGCCAATGGCATACCGGTTACATCGGGGTGAAGACCGCCGCCATTCCATCGGGCCCAAGTTGTTGGGAATTGTGCTTTTGCTCCACTGCTATATCCAGGCATTGACACACTTGTGAATGCTGCCCAAGAAAATACTTTTGGTGGTTGGACAAGAGGCGTTTCAGATCCCTCGCCGTTCCATTGTCGGTAATCAAGTCTAACAGTAAAATAGTATATCCCGTTTTGTACTGCTGTTTGTGCTAGATGGATATTGATCCGTCCATACCAACGGTCTGAGCTGTGAAACTGATACTCAGAAATAGGGCCATAACCAAGTGCTGGTGTGATGGTAACAGTACCTTGGAAAGGATCCGGGTTGTAGGTGATGATAAAATCATCAACGTGTGCAGGGACCGAACCGGTACCATGGACATCAAAGTCCACCCAATAATCGATACAGGGATAGGCATTATAGACAATGATTTGTAAATCCCCGTTTCCATCGATATTTGCTTCAACCCAGCTTACATCATCTTTCTCAGGGGGTTCAGAATCACCATAATCTTCTATAGACCATTCTACTCCGATATTACCAGTGTTCACAGTACTATACATGTATATCGAATCAGACCACATAGCATAGCTTGAGCCAACAAGAGCCAGCGCAACAAAGGTTGTAATAAATAATATGCCGATTTTGTTTCTCATCTCTTTTTCCTCCTTTTCTCTTACTTCTGCTTTGTTTTGTTCTGTAAGGCGGAGTGCAAAGCCGAGTATCTCCCCCAAGCAAGTCTGCCAAGAGGAAGTAAACAAGAAAAAAAAAAGAGTCCATGATCTTCAAGGTCAGAGAACCACCCACTTCGGAGGCAGGGTGATTTTTTTTTCCTTGTTTACCCCTGATTGGTGCTTGCTAACAATTATTACGTAAATTGAATAGAACGCGGATTATAAAAAAAGACAAGGAGTGTTTCTCAAGAGAACCTCTCAAGAACAGTTCTCAAGAACAAAGCTCCCTAGACCCTTAAATACCACGGACTGCTACTTTAGTAGTTAGGTCATTGGATGGCATCAGTTGCTGAGCAGGACAAAGAAAAACTCTCTCGTTTTATCGATCTATCCTTGCAGATGATTCTGCATGGGTTTGATGAGATGGAAATGCAGAAGAGACTGGAGCTGGTCAAACTCCTGGGTTTCATCTCTGAGTTCTGGGTTGAAAAAACCTATGGTAGAATCCTCACACTTGAACATCGGGTCGAGGAACTGGAACAACAGTCAAAGAAACGAAAGAAATTCTAATGTTGCCTTGCTGTGTCTCTTAGTTAGATAAAAAACCAGAGATACCATTTTATAGACCGATTTTTTCCCTAACAAAACATTTATATAAACATCTACACTAT
>CAZQSR010000266.1:0-2420 GCA_964596145.1 uncultured Ignavibacteriaceae bacterium | reverse complement strand
GAAAGCGATATGTCCATCAGGTCCAATTCCACCAACAAAGAGTTTTATTCCGCCAGCTTTTTTAATTCTTTTTTCATAATCAATACATTCTTTTTCAAGATTTTTTGCATTACCATCTAATATATTAACATTCTGTTTAGGAATATCAATATGTTTGAAAAAATTATTCCACATAAATGAATGATAACTTTCAGGATGGTTTTCTGGCAAACCAACATATTCATCCATATTAAAGGTTGTAACGTATTTAAAAGACACAATTCCTCTTTTATTAAGCTGAATTAATTCTCTATACATACCCAAAGGTGAAGAACCGGTTGGTAAACCAAGAATGAAATTGTTTTTTGCAGTCGGTTTATATGCTTTAATCCTGTTTGCAACAAAATTAGCCGCCCATTTAGAGACTAAATCATAGTTCGGTTGAATAATAAGACGCATATTTGCTCCTTTTAAATTTAGTTTAATGAATAATTATTTAGGTAATCCTAGTTTTTTTCTTTCTTCTTTAGTGATATCAAATACTTTTCTAAAAACTTTTTCTTCAGTTTCAGTAAGTTGAATATTTCTTCTTGCCATCACTCTTTTTGCAACGTCAAGAGCTTTATCAATATCATAACTGGTCATTGAATCAGAGCCGCCCCAGGTGAAAGATGGAACATATTTTTTCGGAAATCCAGCACCAAATATATTGCTTGATGCACCTACAACTGTACCGGTGTTGAACATTGTATTAATTGAACATTTGGAATGGTCTCCCATTGTCAATCCTACAAACATAGAACCACTATCCACTTGTTCACCATTGATAATTACTTTAACACTTCCATAATTATTTTTAAGATCACTATTGTTTGTATCAGCACCCAGATTAACCCATGTACCAAGATAAGCGTGACCCAAGAAGCCATCGTGCTGCTTGTTACTATAAGCATGGATTATTGAACCTTCTACTTCACCTCCTACTTTACAAACTTCACCAATACTAGTATTCTCATAAATCTTTGCTCCAATCTTTATTGCAGTTTTATTACCAATAAATGCAGGTCCTTCAATAACAGCATTCGGGAAAATTTTTGCATCTTTACCTATATAAATTGGACCGCTTTCAGCGTCTAGTACTACTCCGGGTTTAATTTTTGCACCTTCATCAATAAAGATTTCAGATTCATTTAATAGATGTGCACCGGGATATACTTTACCTTTTATTTTTTCTGATTGATAATAAGTTAATAATTTAAAATCCTGACAGATTTGTTCACCATTATTTGCTACAAGATCCCAAGGATAATTTACAATTTTTGCATCAACTTCTTTTTTAAATAAATCATGAAAATCAGAAAGAGTAAATAAATCGTTAAGATTATTTTTTAAAGCAGCAAGTTTAGCTCCGCTTACTCTTGCAGCAATAATACTTTCGCCCTTAACAAATAATGTATCGGTGCCCACATTTATCTGTTCAGCTAAAGTTTCATCTACTATTACTCTGCCATTAATAAACAAACAACTTTTACCTTTTACTTCGTTAACAAGTAAACCCGGATTTTGTTGTTTTACAAGTTCACTTAGATATTGGCGACAGTGAAGTGAAATTGGAGTTTTAGGAAAATGATGTTGAACTTTTTCTCTTAGTGTAAGAATTCCACAACGCAAATCATGTGTTGGACGAAAGTAAACCAGTGGAAGAAGACGAGAGTAATAAATACCTTCAAACAGGCAGATAGATTCGAACATAGAGTAGCTCCTTATATGTAATTGAAAACTATTTAAAATTCAAAGGCAAATATATAGAAATTATTTTTTATGAAACCAAATATTTACTCATTTATAAAAGTGCAGCCAGATGGAATTTCGGGTTTTACTATAACAACTTTTTCTTTCTGAAGAGTAACCTGACCAGCAGGCATTCCTTTGCGTTTTGTTACATATTTTTTAAAAGTATAGGTGACTGGAATTAATTTTGCACTCTTTCCTTTACTATGAAACGCCGCAATTGAGGCTGTTTTCTCAATAATATTTTTAGGGATATTATCGCTTATGTTATCACAACGGAGAATGACATGAGAGCCTGGTAAACTTCTTGCATGAAACCATAAATCATTTTGTTTTGCATAATGAAGAGTTAACTCATCATTATTTTTTGCATCTTTCCCAACATAAACATGATATTTCTCATCAATTAAATAATGTTTGAAGTTTGGTTCTTTTATTTTTGCAGAAGAAGAGAGTTTTTCATAATTGATTTTTAGTTCATCCATAATTTTTTGTAATTCAGTTTTTGATAATTCATTAATATTTAGATTTTTATACTTAAGTATTATTGTAAGTCTATTCTTTGCATTAATCAAAAGTAATTTATCTTTTTCTATCGAGGTTTTAGCAGATTTAGCTTTATTAAAATAGTATTCAGCATTTTCCTGTGG
>CAZQSR010000265.1:0-2435 GCA_964596145.1 uncultured Ignavibacteriaceae bacterium | reverse complement strand
TTTCCCAACACACAACTTTTACAATATTGAGTTTTGGTTTAAACAACAACAAATAAATGATTTATCAAAATTAAGAGAAATAATCTTAAACATTAAAAATACCGATATAAGAGATTTTTTCTTGCTTTGTATGAGTGAAGTTGTTAGGAGAGTTTCTTTAACAAACCATAATGGATTTAAATTGCATCGAGACAAAGAAAAAATTAAGGATGATTTTAATCCAAATGTGTTTTGGCATTTTGAAAATGTATCTCAAAGAAATATTTCACTAATGCAAGAATTTTACTATAGAGTTTTAAACTCTAATACAAATGTTCAAATAATTCTAGGAGATTCTCGCAAGAAACAAAATATCGATAGCAATAGTGTGGACTTTATTCTCACCTCACCTCCTTATGGAGATTCAAGAACAACAGTGGCTTATGGACAATTTTCAAGACTTTCATGGCAATGGATAATGAATGATAGAAATATTTATAAATTGGATGAAAATCTTTTAGGAGGTAAAATTATAGTTAGCAAAGAAACAGAAATTTTAGATTACTCAAAAACTTTAAAATTACAATATAATGAAATAGAATCAAAAGATTCTAAAAGAGCTAGAGAAGTTTTATCATTTTATATAGATTTATTCGATTCTTTTCTAGTTGCTCATGAGTATTTAAAAAAAGACAAGTATTTTGTTTTAGTTACTGGTAATAGAACAGTTAAAGGAGTTTTTCTTAGAACAGATTTAATCATAAGTGAATTAGCAGGAAAAATTAATTTTAAAACAGAAAAAATACTTTATAGAAATATAATTAACAAAAGAATGCCAGCAAAAAATTCGCCAACCAATATTAAAGGTGAATTATCAAATACAATGTTGAAGGAGAATATAATTTTTTTAAGAAAAATCTAACTTCAACGCCTAGCAGAAGCTATACACCATTAAAACGGGGTATATTCCCAAACCGTTATGTGAAAAGCAGAGAATGAAGATGAAATAGGAATAAAAAAAAGGTATATCGAGTAAACATAAATATGGCAGAAAAAGAAGCAAAAGCAAGGATAAAAATAAACAAACTACTTGAAGAAGCAGGTTGGCGTTTTTTTGATAATGAAGATGGTAAGGCAAATATTCTTCTTGAAAACAATGTAAAGCTTACCAAAGAAAAATTAAATGAGTTTGGAGAAAACTTTGAAAAAACAAGTAATGGCTTCATTGATTTTCTTCTTCTTGATGATCAAGGTTTCCCGTTTATAGTATTAGAAGCAAAAGCTGAAGATAAAAATCCACTTTTTGGCAAAGAGCAAGCTCGCCGATATGCTAATTCACAACACTGCCGCTTTATCATTCTATCAAATGGAAATATTCATTATTTCTGGGATCTGGAACGGGGCAATCCTCACATTATCAGCCGTTTCCCATCTCCTGAAACAGTTAAGGGATATTCTAATTTTAAACCTGACCGAAACAGTTTAGTCAATGAAGTAGTTAATGCAGATTACATTGTTCTGACACAAAAACCAGATTATAAGAGCGATCCTTCTTACATTAATGAAGAAAACCGTAAACATTATATTGAATTAAACAAACTCCGGTTTTTAAGAAAATATCAGATTCTTGCTGTCAATTCAATCCAAAATGCTGTAAAGCAAGGCAAAGACCGCTTTCTTTTTGAGATGGCCACAGGTACAGGTAAAACACTTGTATCTGCAGCGGTAATAAAATTATTCCTGCGTACTGGGAATGCACGACGTGTTTTATTTCTGGTAGATCGTCTTGAACTTGAAGAGCAGGCACATAAAGCATTTATTGATTATCTTAAAAATGACTATAAAACTGTTATTTACAAAGAAAACCGCGACGATTGGCGTAAAGCAGAAATAGTTGTTTCAACTATTCAGACTTTTTTAGCAAAGAATAGATATAAAAGGTTGTTTGCACCAGACGATTTTGACCTTGTAATTTCAGATGAAGCCCATCGCAGTATTGGTGGAAACAGCAGAGCAGTGTTTGAATACTTTATCGGCTATAAGCTCGGTTTAACAGCAACCCCAAAAGATTATCTGAAACATATTGATATTTCAGAACTCGGTGAAAACGATCCTCGACAACTAGAACGCCGCCTTTTGCTCGATACCTATAAAACCTTTGGTTGTGAAAACGGTGAACCTACTTTCCGCTATTCACTAATCGATGGTGTGAAAGATGGTTTTCTCGTCAATCCTGTGGTTGTTGATGCAAGAACAGAAATTACTACGCAATTACTTTCAGATCAGGGATATTCGATTATTACACAAAATGATGAAGGCGAAGAAGTAGAAGAAACCTTTATTCATAAGGATTTTGAGAAAAAATTTTTTTCTGAAAACACAAACAGAGTTTTTTGCAAAGCCTTTCTAGAAAATGCCTTGAGAGATCCTATTAGCGGAGAGATTGGCAAAACAAT
>CAZQSR010000264.1:0-2437 GCA_964596145.1 uncultured Ignavibacteriaceae bacterium | reverse complement strand
ATGTGGCCCGGAGCATCCGTAGCAAGCCCAACGGGACCGATTGAGGGTGAATGGGGAAGCATATGAGCAGAAATAGACCGCGACGGTAATCAATCGCTCACTCTAATAATAGATGAAATTATAATCGGGAAAAAAGAGTAAACGTTGATAATGTAAGATCTACGCATTAAATTGGTCAATTTTCTCGCTCGCAACATCCATCAAATCAAGAGTTAAAGGCAACACTTTTTTGGTATTATCGGTCTATTCAACACATATGAAAGGGTGGTTATTTTTATTGATTATATTGGCATTTAGTATTCTTCTTTCAGGATGTACAACCCAAACACAACTTCCAACAACTACTACTCAACTGCAAACAACTAAGCCTCAATCTGATCCTATTGTGGGGATATGGACTCAAGATCTTACATTGCCGGAAGACACTTCCCCCTTCATTGTTACATATACCTTCTTTGAAGACAGTAGATTTAATAGGCAGAGTCAAAGTGGACAGATTTCTGGGCAATGGGTGAAAATTAGAGAGAACCAATATGTTGTATCATACTCATTCCAAGAGAAGACTAATACGTATATTTATGATCCTATCACAGACACCTTGAATCAACCGGATTATCCCGAGTTGAACATCTATCGCGCGGGTAAAATGCCCTCTCAAACTGTTAATCCCGCGATTGCGCCTGTTACAAGTGCTCCCCAATCACCCAATCGTTATAATGTAGGGGATAAAATTCAACGAGCGAATACTGATTCCGCTTACGATAAAGACCGAGCTTGGGTAATTTTAAAAATAAACTATGATGAAGAAAAATATACAATAGGAAAGTTGTATTACGATCCTGATGGGAGGAAGTGGTATAAAGTAAACGAAGATTTACCTGAAATTAGATTCTTCAGCGCCGTTGAACGCGATTATCCCAATTTAATTGGAAAAATAAATTGGGATACCGTTCCGATAAAATATACCATACACACTTGTGAGGGAACTACAGTCCTCTCATATGATTCGGAACAGCCAGAATGTGGAACAGGTGGTTCCAGCAGCTCATCTACCGATGGTGTAATATCAGGGTACGGTGATGATGTTATCCCTCTCAATGTGCAGACTGCTGGACTTTATATTTTCTCCATGTCTCATAGTGGCCGTTCAAATTTCATTGTATGGGTGAAAGGGGGAGATGGCTATAACCAAGATTTGCTCGTAAATGAAATCGGGCATTATAGTGGTAAAAAATCAACAAGACTTGAAAAAGGAAAATACTATTTGGATATTACTGCTGATGGTTATTGGACAATAACCATAGGAAGTTAAAAAAATTCGAATTGGTACCTTAAGGAATAATTACAAGGCATCTATCATTTTCATAATATTTTCATGGTTTATATGTGCTTGGTCTCCTGCTTCTTCAGCTTCGAGGATAAAGGCTCTTCCCATTGAACTTTGCCCATTTCGATATGCAATGGCAGCTTCCTCATATTTTTGAAAAAACACCTTATAATTATTCAAGTATGCAAAATGTTCAGATTTCAACGGAGTAAACCTCTGACTTGTCTTTAAATTCCCTGTTTCTTCCATTGCATTTACACAAGATTTACTCCCTTGTTGACAGGCAGTCCTAATTCCAATATAATCGTCATCTTCCCAAAAGTCAGCCAATGCAGCAATATAAAATTCTACATCTTTCATATGTGGAACAATACTATCCCAAAGAATTTCATCATCGTCAGTTTGAAAAAAAGAAACCGCTGTCGGTAATGGAGTCTGGACCGTTGTCTGTGGTTCAGTATTCACTACTGTGGGGTGGTCGGTTTTGTCTATTGTTATTGGTGGTGCAGTTGTTGTATAGGTGATTGTGGGGAGAGGCTCTTCTCTAGAATTATCGCCACCACTGAAAAAACCCATAATTAATGACGCCGTCGTTGCCACAATGATTATTGCAATAATCAGTACAACAAGAAGAGAACGGGACGAGACTGAGAACTTTTCCTTTTTGGGGCTTATATCAGGTTTCTTTATTTCTAATTGTTTTGATTTAATCTCTTTCACTTTTTTATTACATTTTTCGGCTTCCTCAATTTTACCAATTTTAAGATATGTGTACCCAAGATTATTCCAAGCTTCTGAATATTCGTGATTCAATTCAATTGCTTTAAAATAGGATTTAATTGCTTCGTCATATAGTCCTTTACTAAAAAAATCGTTCCCCTTGTTTTTCCATGCCTCCGGATCATTAAAATTTTCCGTGTTATCCAGAGATGACATAATATTGTGAATGGATTCTTGCAACAAAAAAATATTCGGATTACTAGGACTTGTTGAGAGTCCTTTCAGACTATTTACCTATTTCAAACCAACGATTGGACTTGCTCCCTCTCAACCTTATCCAGGTATTTCCTGAGCGTTGAAAAATTCTTCATCACAAACCGCTGCACGCTC
>CAZQSR010000263.1:0-2452 GCA_964596145.1 uncultured Ignavibacteriaceae bacterium | reverse complement strand
AGCAAATACAGCTACATCTTATGGAATATCTTCACCGACAACAACTTTGTTGACTTCAAATTATAATAATTTTTATGTCCCCGGTGCAAATGCTTATGTAGGGATATATAATGCTGTTGGACAAAAAACTTTAGCCAACTGGCAATCAACTTCTGGACAGGATGCAAATTCCAAAAGTAAGAATGTTAACTTTGCTTCTGTTACAGATCTTCATCTTGTTGGGGCTTCACTTGGAGATTTTGATTTGGCTGGAACTCCGCTTGCTGGAATTACAACAGACATTGATGGTCAAACAAGACACGTAACATTTCCATATATGGGTGCTGATGAAAGTATAACAAATCCGTTACCAGTTGAGTTGGTTTCTTTTGTTGGGTTTAATAATGGAAATCAAGTGATATTAAATTGGAAAACTGCTTCAGAAATAAATTCGTATGGATATGAAATTCAAAAATCATTACAAAATTTAAATGAGTGGAAATCTATTGGATTTGTTAATGGAGCCGGAAACAGCAGTGTTAATCAATATTATTCTTTTACCGAAAGTAATGTGCCCCCGGGACAATATAATTATAGATTAAAAATTATTGATCTTGATGGAAGTTACAAATTTAGTGATCACATAAATATAAATGTATCAGTTCCAACTGAGTTGAAATTAGAACAGAATTTTCCTAATCCTTTCAATCCTTCTACAACAATAAATTACTCGATTGAAAAGAATGGTTTTGTCTCACTTAAAGTATTTGACGCACTGGGCACTGAAGTTGCAAACCTGGTAAATGAAAATAAACTTGCAGGAAATTACAGTATCAACTTTAATGCTGAAAATCTTGCTGATGGAATTTATTTTTATTCATTAAAGACAGGTAATAATTCATTAACAAGAAAAATGATTTTGATTAAGTAAAATGAGAAAGAACATCTCTGTCTTTTGCTGGATTCTATTAATGAGTTTTTCAATTGCTCAGCGACTTGAAACTCCTTTGGAAAAATCTAATTATAAAAAGTTATCCTCATATTCCGAGATGGCAGATTACTTAAAGATCGTTTCAGAAAACTCATCTTTAATAAAAATATTTACTATCGGGAAAACAGCAGAGGACAGAGATATATTTGCGTGTAAAATATCCTCATCTGAATTCAACAAAGACACTTCCAAAATCAAAGTGATGATATTTGCTCAACAACATGGAAATGAACACAGCGGAAAAGAAGCCGCATTGATTTTGTTGAAAAATATTTGTGAAAAAAAATTAAATTACCTTTTCGACAAAATTGATTTGCTTCTAATCCCGCAGGTAAATCCTGATGGAGCCGAAAAAAATAAACGTAGAAACGGCAATGATGTAGATCTTAATCGTAATCACCTTATACTTACAGAACCAGAAACGATAGCTCTCCATAAATTATTTGACGAATATCTTCCGGAAGCCACACTGGATGTGCACGAGTATTATCCTTACACGGAAGAGTGGAAAAATTTTGGTTATTATAAAAATTATGATGTGCAGGTTGGAAGTATAACTAATATTAATGTTTCTGAAAGAATAAGAAATTTTTCAAAAGAAGTTTTTCTCCCATATATATTGGATTATTTAGATAGTTTTAATTTTTCCTGTCACGAATATATTGTTGGTGGACCTCCGGAAAAAGAATTAATAAGACACAGCACTTTCGATATAAATGATGGAAGACAAAGTTTTGGAATACAAAATACCTTTTCGTTTATTCAGGAAGGGATTAATGGAAAAGAACAAAATACTGATAATATTAAACGACGAGCTGAGTCACAGGCAAGAGGAATAATTGGATTTCTTGAATTTATTTATAAGAATAAAGATGAATTAAAAACAATGATTTCTATTGAACGAAATAAACTAAGAACAAATGAACTGAAAGAAAGTGTTTCTATTCAATTAAAACATATCAATAATAATGAAGTATTAAAATTAAAATTACTTTCAGTGTATTCAAAGCAAGATACTATGATTGAAGTAAATAATTATCATTCCACTGTTAGTTCTCATTATGATGTAGTCAAACCTTCCGGATATTTAATCTCAAAACAAATGTTTGATGTGGTAAATTGGTTAAAAAGACAAAATATCACTTTCAGTTCTTTTATAAAGAACAATGAAGATACTATTGAACAATACTCAATCTCTGAAATAGATTCGATTGATTTTGAAGGTGACAAAATTATGAGTCCAATTACTAAAACAAATATTGTTACCACAGAAGTCATAGACACAAATTATTTTTTTGTTCCAATTAATCAGCTAAAAAGTAACTTAATTGTAATGGCATTGGAGCCGAAATCAATGCTGGGTTTAGCAACTTACAAAGAATTTTCATATTTAATTAAAAATGACCAGAGTTTTCCATTCCTGAGAGTTATCAGATAACTTTTATATTTTTGTAACATTATTAAATAACTTTTATAAACACT
>CAZQSR010000262.1:0-2453 GCA_964596145.1 uncultured Ignavibacteriaceae bacterium | reverse complement strand
CCTTCCAGCCAGTCGCCGAATATGGTCTCTTCATTGGAAGAGATATGCGCGTCCACCAGTGTCTTGACGATATCACCGGCAGTCTGGACATTTTTGGCTTTGAAAAGATAGGGATTCTTGCGCTTTAAAACGCTTTCCAGTTTCAGGCCGTCAATGCTTTGGATACGCTTCTGGTGAAATACGCCGATATTCTCTTCCACATAATGGGTGACATCATTCAGGTTTATCGCCTTCATATTTCCCCTTTTCTTCCAACAACCTCGGTTGCAGCTTGCTTCTCACCATGGCGCAGTATTCAGGAACGATATCAATTCCGATCGCGTTGCGGTTCATTCGGTTGGCGACAAACACCGTAGTTCCCGACCCCATGAATGGATCCAGTACAACATCATTCTCTCTTGTGAACAATTTGATGAACCACTCCGGCAGTTCTTCCGGGAAGGCGGCGCTGTGGTTCTTGTTGGAACATTCCGTGGCCAGGTGCAGCACATTGGTGGGATAGGCTTTGGTGCGGTTCACCCAGTTGGATATATTCTTGCCAAAGCCGCTGCCGACTTTAGAATTGTCGCGGATTTTGTCCGTCTCGGAAAGTTTTTTCAAGCGCGAGTTGGCCCAATCCCCGATGGGAACCATGACCTCCTCCTGGTACATGGAAAAGGTTTTGTTTTTATTGAATTGCAGCAGACGTTCCCAGGAATCGCGGAAACGGTTGGGCCATTTCCCGGGATAGCTGTTCTTCTTGTGCCAGATAAATTCTTCCGTCCACAGCCAGCCCTGTTTTCGCATCTCCAGGATCAATTCAATCACATAGGTGCTGCGTTCGCCATCCACCACTTTTTCTTTGATGTTCAGCACGAAGGTGCCGGTTGGTTTCATTACTCGCAGTAATTGCTCAGAAATCGGAAGGAACCATTCTACATAGCGGTCATGGCTGATTCCCCCATAGGTATTTTTGCGTTGGTCAGCATAAGGCGGTGAGGTGACGATCAGGTCCACGCAGTTATCCGGCAGGAGTTGTAATTGTTCCTTGCTATCACCCTCCAGGATAGTTGCCGAAACGGTGATAAATGAGCTTGTGTTTAGCTTAGGTAAGTAGTCAATAGCCATGGATTCTTCTGCTATATAAAGAAATTGAATTAATTTTCTGTATCTATAATAATTCAAAATTGAACAAAATTCTTATACCATTTACAGAAAAGCTTTATAAGAGATAGAATGCAACCAGGTCAGCATAGTAAGGTTCTGCAAACAATCCAGCTGTCAAATGGAATAATTTCTGATTTGACCATACATTAAACTTGTATTTCGTTTTTTAGTCAAATGAAGTGGCAATTAAAACTAAAGGATATCCTATCCATAATACGCCCAGTATCATATGAATTGATTTTCCTTCAAAAGTTATGTTTGGAAAAATCCAACCCAATGGTAATAACACTAATGAAACAATTACCCATACATGTAAACTAATAAAAAAATTTTGTACAAAATTATTCTGAGATTCTTTCATTTTGTTATATAACGAAAGAACACCCAACGATTTTTTTGTAAGTAGACTTAATATTTCAATTATGGATGCAATTATTCCCAATACTATCCTAATTTTTTCTATTATTTCCCAATTCATAAATCCACCTTTTTTCTTTATCTACCACTTTTATCTCTATGAAATTTGGGTCGAATGAGACTCTGCAAACATTCCACCCGCCTATTGGAATGGTTTCTATTTTGACCGCTTGCAAATACAATAAGAATTATCTTCAATAATAAATACATTTATTATCTCAAAACCATTTGATCTAAAATATGAAGCAAGTCTTTCTTTACGAATTATTCCAAAATATGAAGCAACGGGTTCTTTTACTAAATAACCATCGTTGTATTTGATCACTTTATTAGAATGTTCCCATTTTCTAAAATATGACATCCGATGGTTAGTACAAGCTATTAGGACTGAGCTATCGCTCATTACATTTCGCAATGTATTTATTACTCTAATACGTTCTTCTTCGAATGGAATAGATGATAAAACGTGTGACAAAATAATCTTGTCGTATGTTAATTCTTTCCATTTTGGACTGCACTGAGGAATTAATTCAATATTTGTAAATTGCTTCACATAATCAATAAGCGTTGTTGAAATTCTTGATATTTTTATAGTTCTCCCTAGTTGTTCTTTTGAGTCGACTCCAATAACATTTTTCGCAATTTTGGAAAGCGGAATTGTATAACGAAGCTTCCCACATCCATAATCCAAAACTATATCAGAATCGGAAATATACTCAGAAAATAAATTGAGCATTTCTTTGCTTGGAGTTGTTAATGGTTTTGCTGAGTTTTCAGCTTTAATTATGATGTCATTGTACGTATAGTGCATTTTGGAAAACCCCCATTATTATTGCTTTCCGCCCACTATCGCTCAGAATATCATCTACTTCAATTTGTGCTGTTCGAAT
>CAZQSR010000261.1:0-2457 GCA_964596145.1 uncultured Ignavibacteriaceae bacterium | reverse complement strand
AATGAAAAGTTCATGTTTGGCATAAAAGCTTTAATGTCCAAAAACCACATTGATAACCTATCTGAAGAGACGAAAAAGGGTATGCTAGAAAAGGCTGAACAAGGGACGTATCCTTCAGTTGCGCCTTACGGATACGTCAATGGAGAAGAGAAAGGCCGAAGAGTAATAGCCCTGGATGTGGAAGCTGCACGTTTTATAAAAAGAGCATTTGAATTGTATGCGTATGAAGTTGAATCTCTGGCAAAGCTTAGAAAAAAACTAGTCGCAGAGGGCATGATATACAGGAATGGTAAAAATTTTCATATCAGTACGCTTGAAAGAATTTTAAAGAATGAATTTTATATCGGGTCCTTTTACTGGAAGGGCAAGAAGTATGAAAATGCCAGCCATGAGCCAATCGTCAGTAAAGAATTGTTTTATAATGTACAGGATAAACTAATGAAACCAACCAAGAATAAATCGAATAAGGGAATGTTCCCATACACCAATTTAATAAAGTGCGGAAATTGTGGATGTTATCTAACGGCTGAGATTAAAAAGGACAAGTACATTTATTATCATTGCACAGAAAAAAAGGGTACGTGCAAACAACCTTACATAAAACAAGAAGTGGTTGAGGCAGAATTTGAAAAACTACTTGATAGTATTCATGTCACAGAAGAACAACAGAAGATGATTTTACAAAGTTTGAAGGAAAGCTTCCAAGATAAAATTGAATTCCACAATGAGACAATAGAGTCAATCGAAAAACAAATAAAAATGCTCCAGAATCGCATAGATCAAGCGTATTTGGATAAGCTTGATGGAAAGATTAGCGAAGAGTTTTGGAAGCAACATACCTCAACCTGGTTGACGGAAAAAGAACAACTATCAATGAAGTTATTAGCAACACAGAAGGCAGATACTTCATTCTTGGAGAACGCAAATTTAATCCTAGAACTCGCGAAAAAGGCCTCTGGATTGTTTAAGACACGAAACGCCGAACAAAAACGTAAGCTTATAAATTTGGTAACATCGAACTGCATTTACAAAGACGGAAAGCTCGATCTGAAGCTGGCTAAACCGTTTGAGATGATAATGGAAAGTAGCAAATCTGGAAAATGGCTCCCCGAGCAGGATTCGAACCTGCGACAAAACGATTAACAGTCGTTTGCTCTACCAGCTGAGCTATCGGGGAACACAATTTTGTATTTCAAGAATTTAATTAGAAGAACATCAATGGTGGGCGAAACAGGATTCGAACCTGTGACCCCCTGCTTGTAAGGCAGGTGCTCTAACCAACTGAGCTATTCGCCCCAGATGTATTAATTTCAATTGCTAGGTAAATAGTAAAGAAAAAAAGGTCTTTAGTCAACAAAACTTTAGACTAAATTTATCAAAAAATATCACCCCAAAAAACAATATTTACTCAAAATATGATTCTGATATGGATTGCTAAGCTGTCTTAAAAATTAAGCCCGATCTAAGCATTAAATTATAACTGAAATATTACATTAAGCCCCTGTGGCACTGGCTTGTTTTTATTTGCAATTCCCAATTCTGCCTGCTATACTGCCCATACTGTAATGGTGGGCTTTATATTATTGTCCTAGAGGACTAATTCGGGGGATTTATGAACAAGGGATTCAAAAAAATTTTAGCGTCTATCTTTTTTGCATTTACATTATTATCTGTTGAAACAAAAAGCATTGCCGGTGCGCAACTTAGCTCACAACAAAATCAAGATTTTGATTTCAGCAATCTTATTGATGCATTTTATTCATCTCTAAGAACTGTAAAAAATTTGAATTATTACACCAATGATAAAGTTGTTTTTGTAATCGCAGGCCAGGAAGTTTCATTTGACATTCAAGCCGGACATGGAAATATTTTCACGCCGCTTAAATCAGTTCCCGCACAAATTAATCCAGTCAAATTCGGTGTAACCAATACTGAATATTCAGATAAAGCCACTCTTGCCGGATTTGCCAGAATCGTTGTCGAAAACGAACTTTACAAAAACGCAAAAAATGTAGAACTATTAAAATGGTTAATCGACTTTAAACTAAATCCCGTTCAACTTTTCACTTTTAAGTTTTTGATTTTACTCAACACTGCTAGGGCAGATGGAGAATGGTCCAGAGTAATAGAAGAATCCTTTTGCCTCTTATTCAGATTAAGTCAAGTTGAAGACATTGATTTTATTGATAGAAATAAACGTCTATCAACGTATCTACCAGAGTCACTCAAAACGGTTTTGAAGGATAACAAATTCGGCTTAATTGAATTTATCGATGACTTGTGGACTGTCCTTATTAACAATGCAGACTACAATAAAACATCAAAGAGGCCTGTTCATGTTAAAAACTTTATCTTCAGAGATGAAGCTATGGCAAAATCTGTTTTTGAACAATTCAAAAATTACACAGCAATAAATAATCCATCACAAACTACTAATATAAGCTTGCAAGATCAAAT
>CAZQSR010000260.1:0-2462 GCA_964596145.1 uncultured Ignavibacteriaceae bacterium | reverse complement strand
GAATAGTTTTTAATCGTTCATTAAAGTTTATTTTAATTTTTTATTGTTCATAATTGTTTATTTTAGTTTTTAAAGTTTAAATATGACCTATTAAATAGATTAAGAAATAAATATGATTCAATATTTAAAAATAAGTTAAAATTAAGAATATTTAGAGAATAAATAAAAAAGATTTATTTTTTCTTGCCAAGACCGAGTATCTTCATGAACGAGAACATCGGGTGTGGTTTTGGAGTAACTGAAACTGTATCGAAGGAGCCGGGGTAAGATGTAAATGTTACTGTTCCAGGTGTATAAGCCTTATATACCCATTTGGTCACAAATGCTTTACCGTTTATAGTTTCATTTGTTACCGTTGGTCCAGATAACTTACCAACTTTTGCCGTCCCTTCAGTAACGGGATCCCATGAAACACCGCCTGTTTCGTAATAGACTGTTATAAGTTCACCGACTGCTACGGACTCAGGTACCGCTACTGTATCCCCACCAGCTAATGTCGAAGCAACTCCAAATACACTCGCTACAAAGAGCAAGGATATTAATATTGCAATTATTTTCTTCATAGTTAACACCTTTAAGCTATAATATTTTTGGCTGGCAGGTATATAAATATTTGCTTCAGGCATATTATAATTGTAAGATGTTTATTAGTAATCAGTATTTTTAAGAAAATATTATTTAGAAAATTAATAAGGAAAGAGAATAAAAAAAGATATTTATTTTTGCTTACCGAAGCCAAGTAGTTTCATAAATGAGAACATTGGTGTTGGCTTGTCTATTGCAACTTTAATAAGAACAGATGTATTTTTATTGTAAAATTTTACCGTTCCGGATTTCTCAGCTTTCCATGTCATTGTTAGTCTAGAGCCCTCCCACTTGCTGCTTACAAAAGATAGTACCCCGTTTGGAGTTTCCAGTGCATCATAGCCACCATCGCTTGTGACAATAACATTTTCGCCAATAGCATAATTTATCTTATTTGGAATAATGTATGTTGAATCAGTTGTTGCCGCCATAGAAGATATTCCAATTACACTTCCAAAAAATAGAAATCCTATCAATATCGCATAAATTTTTTTCATAGTTACACCATTAGATATTAGTCTTGAATTTTTTTTCTTTATAACTATTTGCCATGAAAATTTGAATAAAAGAAAAATAAATTTAAGGAACTACAATCTCAACTAAAATCCTATCAAATGTTCCATTTGAAGAAAATGCCACCATCCATACCTTGTATGTGCCAGAAGGTACATTTGGGCCAACTGTGAATGTTGCTTCGTAAGTTCCAATATTGTGAGCATTAATCTTCTGTACGCTAGGTGAGATATCAACGGTAATACCTTCTGGTAAAGCTTCAAATCCAACGCTGACCTCGTTCTGTGTGAAGAAGCCTCTGTTCTCAATCTGGATAGAAGTCTGTTGTGTTCCTGGAGCTGCATTAAAGGCAGAAACTACCTTGCCATCCTTAATTATTGTAGATCCTCCTGTTATAGAAAATCCTTCAATGTCAATCTTCGGATAGAGTATCGCTGCAGGCATAGATTTTTGTCTGCACTCATAGCAACAATCTCTTTCTAAAGTAATTCCAAATTTTTCATTATCAAAATTCCCATCTGCAGTTATAGTTATGCTTGAGGGTAGACCTACTATGGTAGTTAGTTGACTATCTGGTTGGTCGCGGAAGTATACATCAATCCAATTAGATGAGGGCATGAAATTAGTTTGAAATGGAATCCCATTGACATATATTGTTCCTGAGCCAGAATAATATACTCTAAGATCATATTCCTCGCGCACTATTTGGCAGGCGTAATTGTTTGGGATTGTGCAACCAAGAGATATCTCAGGGCTACAACCTTCCTCTTGGCAATTTCTTACATCTATGCACTCGGTGAATCCTGAAAAGAGTTGTGATGCAATGCCAGCTGAGCTGCACCTTGGAACGGGAATTGATTGTCCAAGAGTTATCGGTTTAGGGGAAGCTGTTGTGGATTCAAGTCTGCACAGCTCTTCAGCACTATAAGGGGACCGTTCATACATCCTGCATTCTTCCAGACAATCTTCACAGTCTTCACAATCTTGTTGCCTCTCACATTCGTCACACTCTTCTTGACAGAAAGCATTGCAACCTTCTTGCCGTATTAATCGCAACTCCTGAGTACAGTCATTATAATCCTCTTCATCAAAATAAGGTTCATAAATAACATATTCCCATTTACATCCTTCTAGATGGTCATCATATATTACTACTTGAGAGCATCCTGCAAATAATGAAATTAAAATAAGTCCAGATAACATCAATACTATTTGTTTTTTCATAAGGTCACCAATAATATTTGTCAAAATATTATTTTTAAATATTTAAAGATTTTGGTAATTAAAGTTTGATAATTAGAAAAATTAGAAAAAGAGAAAAATTAAATTTATGGAACAACTATCTCAATGACAATCCTATCAAA
>CAZQSR010000259.1:0-2464 GCA_964596145.1 uncultured Ignavibacteriaceae bacterium | reverse complement strand
AACAAACGGAGGTGTAAACTGGTTAGGAAGAACAAATATTCCCTATACTGGTTCATTCGATAAAAACCATAACACTGTTGATGTTAATCCATCAAGTCCATACTATGGAAGAATCTATGTAGTATGGTCATATTTTACTCCTAGCCAACCGCCTATTGTTCTTTCTTATTCTACTAACGGTGGAGTAAGTTACACTTCACAGCAACAAATAGGTTCTCCGACTTCGGGACATTATGAACAAGGTTGCAATGTTCAAGTAGGACCAAATGGAGAAGTATATTGTGTTTGGGCTGCTCCAATAAGTTCTTCTCCTTACACAGAAGATTTTCTTGGTTTTGCAAAGTCTACAAATGGAGGTGTAAACTGGACTACTCCTTCGAACATTATTGATATAAATGGTATTCGTGGAAATATTCTTTCTACAAATATTAGGATCAATAGTTTTCCATCGATGGCTGTTGATAGAAGCGGTGGTCCGCGTAATGGATATATTTATCTTGTATGGGGACAAAGAAATTTAGCTCCGGCAGGAAGTGATGCTGATATTTGTTTTGCTTATTCTTCAAACCAGGGTACAACCTGGAGTACTCCTGTCAGAGTGAATGATGATCCATTGAATAATGGTAAACAACAGTTTATGCCTTGGATGACAGTGGATCAATCAAATGGCAACATTGCAATTGTATTCTATGATACAAGAGATGTTTCCACAACTGATAGCTGTGACACTTATATAGCAGTTTCAAATAATGGTGGACAGACTTTTACAAATATTAAAGCTAGTGATCACGCACAACGTCCGGCACCTTTATCAGGTTATGCTACAGGTTATTATGGCGATTATATTGGAATAGTAGCTCATAATAACGTCATATGGCCTTTCTGGATGGATAATCGTAATGGTCCTGCTCAAGTATATACTTGTAAAATTTCGTTGGGACCTTCTATTGCGCACACTCCATTAAAGGATACTGAAAATATGACAGGTCCTTATGTAGTAAATGCTACTATAACAGGGTTTGGCAGCGGCATTATGGCTGGTCAAACTCGATTATTCTGGTCACGCAACAGCACCAACCTGACAGATAGCGTAGTTATGACCAACACTGGTGGAAATAATTATTCTGGAAATATTCCTGGTAATGGAACAGCTTCAATTTATAGATATTACATTAAAACTGTTGATTCACTAGGCAGAATATCAACACTTCCTGGTGGGGCACCTGCAAATTATTATCAATTCCGCGCAGCTCCAGATACAACAAAACCTGTAATTGTTCATACACCTCTGAACGATGTTCCTAAGACTGGTTGGCCTGTTACTGTTGGGGCTACAGTTACGGATAACATTGGTGTAGATTCAGTATGGGTTAAATGGTATAAAAATTCAACTACAACAGGGATGAAGCACTTTAAACTGAATTCACAGGGAAATAACACATTTTCAGCTCTGTTTAATTCAGATACTTCACAAGTTACTTATGGTGACTCTATTTTCTATCGTGTTTTTGCAAGAGACAATTCTTCAAATCACAATGTTGATTCAACTGCATTATACAAATTCAAGATTACTGCAATAACAATTGCAACAATCGGAACAGGAACAACTGCAGTTGGTTGGCCTTACTATACTTATTACCACGACTCACGTACCCAAATGCTTTACCTTGCAAGTGAAATTACTGCAGCAGGGGGTTCAATCGGTAGAATAATGAAAATTGGGTTTGATGTCGTATCTGCAGCATCTCAAGTGATGAATGGATTCTATATCAAAATGAAGAATACTAATATTACTTCATTGACTGCCTGGGAAACCGGATTGACAGATGTTTATTCAGGAACCTATGCTGTCCCCGGAACGGGCTGGCAGCATGTTACTCTTCAAACTCCATTTGAATGGGATGGAACATCGAACGTTTTAATTGAAATCTGTTTTGATAATACATCTTACACTTCAAATAGCACTGTTAATTCTTCAACTACTTCAGGAACATCGAACAGGCATTATCATATGGATAATGGGACTGGTTGTACAATGACTTCAACATCAACTGCTGCAACAAGACCGAATATTGTGTTTACAATTGATGTTACTCCAATTCCTGTTGAATTAACTTCGTTTACTTATTCATTAAATTATGATGATGTAGTTCTTAACTGGGTAACTGCAACAGAGAAAAATAATCATGGTTTCTTTGTTGAAAGAAAAATAGCTAATGCTGATGCAAAGTATTCTACACTTGGTTTTATTCCTGGTTATGGAACTACTACTGAAATGCATCTATACTCTTTCTCTGATAAAAAAGTTACCGAAGGAAAATATACTTACAGACTTCGTCAGGTAGATTATGATGGAACTTTTTCATATACACCTGAAATAGAAGTCGATGTTAATACTCCAAAAGTATTTGCATTAGAGCAGAATTATCCAAATCCATTTAATCCAAATACTACAATTAAGTAT
>CAZQSR010000258.1:1251-2466 GCA_964596145.1 uncultured Ignavibacteriaceae bacterium | reverse complement strand
AGGATTATATGGACCCTCTCTTTCTGAGGTATGGTAAAGACCGGCGGAGTGGCCAAGTAATGCTTAAATATACGCTGGATCTTGCTCTTGCTGTGACCACTTATCAGTGATACCCTGTCCAATGTCTGCTTGCCAAGGACCCAATGACTAAACCATATAAAAAGCTGATCATATCTTTTCCCCTCATTACGCCAGGTATAAAGTTGCCCACATTCCTTGCACCTATATCGTTGTTTCCCGTTTTGATATCCCCATTTTATAATAGAAAAGCTGCCACACGTGTAGCAGCTTTTTTATCCATTTTTAAACCGAAATATAAATCGTTTTATATTCCCTTTTCTTAAATCCTCATCTATTCTTTATCCTAGATATATCTTACCAACTATTTCTGACTATTATATCTTAAAGAACCAATATTTCATTTAAAATCGTCACACACCCAACAGAAGCTACAGATAATATTGTTTCATAATTTCAATGATCGATTATACTTTATAATGCCTTTACTGATACTATTTGATCAAACCAATTATTCTGGGGGTCAACGTAAAGCTTTGATTGATATAAACTTGTCCATTTAGATACATTGCAGCCATTATTCGCTAAATTTGGATTTAAAGATTATTAAACCAATGAGTTCAGCATCATTTCTTAAAGAATCATATCTTCTTACAGCGCTAATAATGATAGTGCTATCCGGATGTGAATCAATTAACAGCAATACACAAAGTTTCCCTATTACTCCCGAAGAGATCGCAGAGTCTCTTGAAAATGCAAAACGGGTTGAGAAAGAAAGCGCCAAATTAATTGATGAGTTTATTTCTAACGCTATTAACCAGGATGGATTCGTGAATCCTGATGAAATAGCAGAGAAGATAGAATTAATTGATGGAGTATTTTCTGCTGAACCAACCCCATCAGGCTGTGGGATTGTCATAAAGCAAAAAGATAGCACTAATTTTAATATAATTATTGCCACAAAAGATGATGAGAGATTGTACAAAGCAACAACCAAAAAGTCATCAAATGGCTTGATTATTGGTACCAAATATTCAGGAAGTACAGTCTCAATTCCAAATGGCAGCGGGAGGGCTATAATTCTAGCGCCTTTTCAAGAATCTTTTAATACTGATTTGGGAAAGCTTAGTAGTTATCTTGAATCAGCCGGGTATACTGTCGACCAATTTTTGAATAAAGATGCAACACTAGATCGAT
>CAZQSR010000258.1:0-1241 GCA_964596145.1 uncultured Ignavibacteriaceae bacterium | reverse complement strand
ACACATGGACTTGCAGATGGAGTAACCTGGGATGGAACAAAGTCTACGCTCCTTACCACCGGAGAGGTTTTCGATAATAGCACAATTGAAAAACTCACCATTGAAGAGAGGAGTGCAATAGGTTTTGGCTCTTCAGTTGGCGACGATAATATTTATTTCCAAATTTCAGTCCCGTGGTTAAATTTAACAACAGATGACTTCTTCACTAACTCATGGGTATATGTAGATGCATGTGAATCTGCTAAAGTCGATGAAGGACCGACCTCCTTTTCAGAGGCCTTTTTAAACCTTGGTGCTGGAGGTTATAATGGTTTTGATGTTTCAATTTTATACCCAGTTGCAAATCTAATTACAGCAACAATGATGGAAAAGTTTTCGTCGGGTTTATCATTCTCTATTGCTTCTAATGCAGTGAGAGAGGATCCTGTTTTATTAGCTATTTCATGGGCGCCCAGAATTATAGTTCCATTAACTGGATTAATTGGAGGTACTTTTAATGTTGCCTCATTTGATGATAATCAAATAAGTGTGGAACCATTCTACCTTCCGAGGATTAAGTATCTTGATCGAAATTGGACTAGAATTGAAATTGGAGAAACTCGGCCATTATCAAGTGTATTCTTTATCGATGAGATGAACGGGTGGATAGCTACATTTGGGAATTATCAGTATCGAGATAGTACAAATGCAATATTAAAGACATCAGATGGTGGAATGACTTGGGGCCATCAATGGACTCCAGTAAAAGAATGGTTCAATTCCATTTTTTTTGTAACCGGGAAAGTTGGGTATGCATGCGGTACTAATGGAGCCTTAATTAAAAGCACAAATGGTGGGGAAAAATGGGTTGCACAAGTCAGCGGATTAAAAGATGATCTAAATGATGTTTTCTTTTTGAATGAAGACTTAGGTTATATTGCTACAGGTGGAGGGGTAATTCTAAAAACATCGAATGGCGGTCTAGATTGGGGGAAAAAGCTCAATGACGAGAGTAAGTCATTTTCATCAGTTTTCTTTTTAAACCAAGAATTAGGATGGGTTGCCGGAATGGAAGCCGGTTCTGCTAATTCTGTGATTTTCAGAACAACGAATGGGGGTGATCAATGGTCAAGTATTTCGTTAGGTTTTAGGGGTGTTATTACGGAAATTCAGTTCATTGACGAGAATATAGGATGGGCTGTAGGAGCATCTGACTTAGTATTATTTACTTCTGATGGAGGGGAAACATGGAAAAGCTGCTC
>CAZQSR010000257.1:0-2473 GCA_964596145.1 uncultured Ignavibacteriaceae bacterium | reverse complement strand
GTGTATATCGTTCAACTAATAACGGCAACAATTGGAAACAGATAAATGTTGGATTAACAAACGATTTGATTTATTCACTCGCGATCAACTCAAACGGAGATATTTTTGCTGGGTCGGTGGACAGTGGAGTTTATCGCTCTACAAATAACGGAATAAGTTGGACACTGATAGGTCTGAAAGGCTGGATTTTTAGACTCGCAATCAATTCAGCTGGTCATGTTTTTGCTGGGACTGAAAATGGCGTCTATTGTTCAACAGATAATGGAAACAACTGGACTCAGATAAATACAGGTTTAACAAACAACTATGTCAGATCACTCGCAATCAATTCAAGTGGGTATATTTTTGCTGGCACAAGTAGCGGTGGGGTATTTAAAAGTATAAATTCAACAACAGGTATAGAAGAATCTGAAAGTTTATTAAGTGAATTTCAACTATATCAAAATTATCCCAATCCATTTAACCCAGTAACCACAATAAATTACCAGATAGCGAAAGGCGAAAAAGTAACACTGAAGGTATATGACATACTAGGTAATGAAGTATCAACATTAGTAGAAGAGTATAAAGAAAAGGAAGATACACAGCAACGTTTGATGGAAGCAAGTTATCAAGCGGAGTATATTTGTACACATTACAAACAGCAAGCTATACAAAAACCAACAAGATGGTGTTGCTGAAATAAAATATTAAATTTCAACCTCCCCCTCAAACCCCTCTCCTTGGTAAGTAGAGGGTGAGGTAACAACAATCATCTCGCCCACAACCCTTGTAACTCGAAACGAAGTTTCGAGACCATTAATTGAAAAATTAATCTTTTTAATTAAAATCACCCGATTCCATTCAAACTGAAAAAAATTGTTGTAAAAACACCCTGAACCTATAAAAACCCCTGTTTTTTTAGCATAATCGCCATTTTGCATCTCTGTAAGACGAAATTGCGTCATTGTCAAATGTCATTGCATTGATGTTAGGTGCCATTGCATTGATGTCAGATGCCATTGCATTGATGCCTAACTCATTCGAAATAATGTAAACTCATCTTTCTTAGAGCAGCAGATAATAAAAATTCAATTGAAGATTTTACTTCTCTTTGCCAACTGTCCGTTTAAAGATATAATCAACATTTGTCAGCATTTTATCATAATTAAAAATGTTGGCAATCTCTTTTTTAGTAAGATACTTCATTGCATCTCTTGATTTAAGAAGCTCATCTTTAAGATTCTTCTTCTTATCAGCCCATACCGCCATTGCACTTGTCTGCACAATCTTATATGCTTCTTCTCTTGTTGCACCTTTTTCCGTTATCTTCAAAAGAACTTTCTGTGAAAAGACCAATCCTCTTGTAAGATTAAAATTCTGTTTCATATTATCAGGATAAAGAAGCAAATTTCTAATTAGATGAATCATCTTTGCGAGCATATAATCAAGTAAAATGCAGCTATCAGGAACAATCACTCTCTCCACAGAAGAATGAGTAATATCTCTTTCGTGCCACAACGTAATATTTTCAAGTGCTGCCAGAGCATTGCCTCTTAGTATTCTTGCCATACCGGCTATGCGTTCACATATAACAGGATTTCTTTTATGCGGCATTGCCGATGAACCCTTTTGTCCCTTCGAAAAAAATTCTTCAGCTTCAAGAACTTCTGTCTTTTGCAGATGTCTTATCTCTGTAGCAATCTTTTCAAATGTTCCGCCAATAACAGCAAGTGTAGTCAAAAACTCTGCGTGCCTGTCTCTTTGAATAACCTGTGTTGAAACAGGAGCTGGTTTTAATCCAAGCTTTATACAAACATACTCTTCAACCTTCGGAGATAAATGATCGAATGTTCCAACCGCTCCGGAGATTTGTCCCACACTTATTGAATCAATAGCATTCTCAAGCCGTTTTATATTTCTTTTAATTTCTTCAAACCACAGAGCAAACTTTAATCCCATTGTTGTTGGTTCAGCGTGAACGCCGTGTGTTCTGCCAATACAGATTGTGTTCTTATATTCAATTGCTTTTTTTCTCAATTCACTTTTTAACTCTTTCAGTTCCTTAAGAATAATAATGCCTGCACTTCTCATCTGGTAAGAAAGTGTAGTATCCAGAATATCGGAAGAGGTCATTCCGTAATGTATGTGCCGCGATTCAGGTCCAACATACTCTGCAACATTTGTAAGAAAAGCAATTACATCGTGTTGTGTTACTTCTTCAATCTCAAGAATCCTTTTTACATCAAAGTCAGCTCTCTTTTTAATTATAGCAACATCACTCTTTGGAATTTCTCCCATCAAAGCACGTGCTTCACACGCAAGAATTTCAATCTTAAGCCACGTTGAGAATTTGAATTCATCTGTCCATATCTTTCCCATTTCCGGGCGGGTATATCGCTCAATCATTTTTTATTCTCCAGTTTCATTTTTAAAACCATTTCTTTATCATCAAGTAATACATAAAGGTTGACCCACTGTCCTTTACGGAATT
>CAZQSR010000256.1:0-2477 GCA_964596145.1 uncultured Ignavibacteriaceae bacterium | reverse complement strand
TCGATATATTCAAGATTTCAAAGAACGATATTTAATTTTTAGTGGACACTAATGATCAGACGGAATAAATTACATAAATACTAATCAAGATCCGGACTTTCATTTCCCAAAATGTAACCCAGGAGACTTGCCTGCATGAATCCCTCAACGGAAGTATACCACATTGAAACCATTGAAACAAATAACCAGATAATCACTATGGTGAGAATGAGTATTCTTTTTTCTTTGGACCATAATTTATTGAAAAATAACGACAGCGCCGAAACAAATAAAATTGTATAAACCAAAACGCCGATTATGCCGAAATTGGACAGGAGTTCCAGCCAGTCATTATGTGCATATGAGCCTCCGGTAATATCCAGCGAGGCAGCAAATCCAAATCCAAAAAGAAGATTTAAAATGTTATCTTTATTAAACCAGTGATTTAGAAGAGTTCTGTAAATAACATCCCGGCCACTTGTATTACCTTCGATCATGGAAGACATTCTGTTCATCAATAATTCATTGCTGACTGATTCCCTGTATACGAAAATAGCAAGTCCAACAATTATCAGAGGCACAATAATATATCCGGAGATTCTTTCGTATTTTCCAATTATCATCAGCTGATAATAAAAATACATAAGTAAAACGATGGAACCGGCAATAATGGCACCTCTCTTTGAGCTTTGAATAATAAAAATCAATAGTACAGCCATCAACAGGCCAGAAACGATTTTCTTTTTATTTATAAGGAAGACAAAAGGCATTAAACCTGTAAATGAATAGCCTAAATTGTTTACAATACTTGAACTGTCGCTATTCATCTCCAATTTAACCTGGCTTTCATTACGAAAGTACTGAAAAATAAAAATGGGGATCATTATAATCAGGAAACGGATCAGGTGGTCTGACTTTAGAAGGTTCCTTCTGGAAAAATAGTAAAATGGGAAGAATGGCAGTAAACAGACCAAAGTACTTTTAAACATGTCACGTACAGGACCTTCTGAAAAATCAAATTTTACAAAATAACCAATCAGGTTTATTACTATGAGTGCCGTCCAGGCATAATAGAAAACAGATTTCCTGCTCTTTAGCAAAAGGGTCTTGATTAAATAGAAACCTGAGATCAGAAGGATTAAGATAATGCAGATTTTTGACAGGAATGATCCCTGTGAGTATAATAAACCTTGTGTATAATAAAGAGCATAAAGTGACAGAATGAAATCTGGTATATAGCGGGTTAAGGGCATTGTATTCTGTGTCTTGTTTAAGTAAACTTACCTCTTCCCAATAAGATTATTCCTTTTACGAAGAATTTCATCAATTACGGTCTCAATCATCCAATCCCTGCTATCGAAAGGCTTGTTGTGCAATTTGCCGTATCTATCCCAGAAACCATGCATAAATTCATCATCATCCAAACCATAGCAGTACGAGTTTTCTATAAGAAACAGTTCATTTGTTTCTCTATTTCTTATTATATCCATGGCGCATGATTGTGCACCAATTTTATCGTAAATATCAAATGCAAAGTCAAGTACATCTTTGGGAATGAGTTCTTTATCAAAGTGATCATCATGACCGCCTGAAGCTCTGAAGTCTTTCTTCCTGACATATCTTACCATGGCTATGCAATAATTGCCAACAATTTCGATACGGTAATCAAAACCTTCATTAGGTATAAAATCCTGAAAGTAAATATAGCTCTTTTCAGGCGTCGTCATTCTTTCCTGCTGAGTAGGGATAAATAATCTTAAGAAGCCCTTGATGACACCAGCAAGACTGTCTTTATCGTTTCTGAACAGGTTTAATCTGTTTTTAAAATAACCCCATCTGTTAAATTGCGGATGCCCTCTTCTGAAAGATTTATTTATTAATTTTTGCGCCGTTCTAAGGCTTTTTACTAATCTGACATGAGTTCCGGCTGACCCGTTCCTTAACTTGAATACCTTTGGAAATGTTGCTGTATAAGCCCATTGCAATGCATCTTGGCGGGTATAAAATATATTGGTTGAAGGAATTTTTATTCCAAGTGATTCATAAAGGTATTTCTGCCCAACTTTGTCATCAAAATGCCATCCTGTGCGGAAATTCGGAAATACAACTTTGCCTGATTGTTCCAATGAGAAGAGCAGTTGTTTTGCAAATAACTGAGATCTGTAATCATTGTGATAATAATGCCAGAGAAGGGCATCACATTCCTTTAATTGTTCTATAATGTTGTTTTCAAAGCAATTAACTATCTTGTGGTCAATTGACTTTTCTTTACAATACTCAATCCATCGAACGCTATAGGATTTATTATCATTATGGATTGCTATCTTCATGGCTAGTTTTTCCGATTATTTCTTTGAGTGTATGTTGTATTATCAATTCTTTATTTAAAAGAACATATTTAATGTTATATCTATTAAGATCTTTCATGTTTAATCCCTGAAATGTTTTACACTGATCTTAATATTTATTTAGTATTACCATTTTCAACCAGTAATGAA
>CAZQSR010000255.1:0-2500 GCA_964596145.1 uncultured Ignavibacteriaceae bacterium | reverse complement strand
TACGAAAGTTTTTAGTAATTTAGTGTAGTTTTTAACGTGGGATGACGCCGCTGGCTATTAACTCCCCAGCAGTTGTAACCACGGAACCGTTACCAACAAGCCTAAGAAAAAAGACAGCGACATGAAAATTGACAAGACGACATACAAAGACAAAGAAAATCAAATCGGACTGACAGACGACCGCACCAGCCGACCCGAAAAAGTTTTATTTTTTGCCGATACACATTTTTTGTTTTTTAAGAGCCGCCCCACATTTGGCACATTGCCTTTTGCCCGACACACAAGCCAACGCTTCGCAAAAGTCAAAGAACCAATTCTTGCCGACATGTATAAAAAGTTATAAAAAAGTAAAGTGTAATTTATTCTAACGCAGAAAATTTTATTTAATATGAAATTTGCAACAATCTTCAAATCAGATTTAGAATACATTTCAAAATGTATTTTGGACTATCCTGATATCGAAACAGGAGGTGACTTTTTTGGTTTTTGGAATAATCTTGGGTTGCCAGTAATACAATATATAACGGGTCCCGGAGAAAATAGCTATCATAATATTGCCTTTTTTAAGCAGGATATTGATTTTCTGCAAAAAGCAGGAGATGCAGCATATAAATGTTTTGGGATGCAACATATTGGTTCATGGCATTCTCACCACAAGTTAGGGTTGGCTCAACCGAGTGGACATGATTGCCAAACAATGGCAAATGCTATAAGAAACAATAATTTAAATCAATTCTTTATGATTTTAGGGAATATACGAGAGGATAGTACTACTATTAACGGATTTCTCTTTGATAAAGAAAACGGTAGTAGCTATTATGAAACAAAATGGCGCATTATAAATAGGGAAAATCCTTTTAATGACAGTATTAATAATCATTTAAACAGGAAATTTAAGTTCTTTTCTTCAGATGTATATGTTCCTAAGACAAAAAGAGCACGACTTGTTAATTTAAAAACCGTAAATCCGATAAATGAAGAATTGTACACCTTAGATTTTAAACCTGAAAAATGGTTAGGAAGTAAAAAAGGTCGGGATGAACTCAAATATGTTTTTGATTGGTTATTAAAAAAAGCACCAGAATCAAAGATGTTTGTTAACGATTCAAATGATTTAACTATAGAATCAAATAGCTTCAAAATAATATTTTCAAATAATTTCCCTAATGTATATCCTACCATAATTTCGGAAAATACGATTGAAAAAAATGGAAATTATTTCTTGTACAGTAGTGCCAAAGACATTACCAATTATTTGGATGGAATATTGAAAATAAAATCACGAGAATATTACAAAGTTGATGAATTTCATAATGTAAAAAAAGAAGATGGAACTTCATTAGATACAAATGAAACACAGCATGAAAGTATCCTAACTAAGGAAACAAATATTAAAATAGATTCTGAGCAAAACTTGAATAACGAATTTAAACCAGAATAATATGATTACAACTCAAAGATTAAAAATTGAACAACAAGCTCTCGATTTTGGATTTCCCAAAAGATATGTATTCCATAATCTGGGCAGTGGAAGCGAATGGTTAGAAGTTGGCTTGAGAACAAATGCCGGAAAGACGTATCGGTTAAAAATATTATTAGATGATTTCCCTTTAAAATGTCCGGAAGTCTTTGTTTTTCAACCCACCAACCTCAAAGATTACAATGGGAAGCTATTAAAGGACTACGGAGTAAGTGCAACAATGCATTTATTAGGTCCAGATTCACAAGGCAATATTAAACTCTGTCATTACGGCGATAAATGGCATGGAAATGTAACGCTGTATAAAGTAGCTTTAAAATGCTTGGTTTGGCTTAACTGTTATGATGGACACCTAAGAACTGGGCAACCAATTGACCACTATTTAAAACACCAATAAATAATAAGAATTATGGGAACATTTAAAACACCGACGAAGGTACAAGAAGAAATTGCCAATATTAATGATGGTAATTCTGGAAAGGAAGTAGCATTTAATCCGCAGACTGGCGAATTAGAGGTTGTAGATAGTCAATCTGACATTGCACCCAATTCAACAACAATCACCGATGTGGCAAACGACGGATTTGCTTCTGATAAGCGACCTGTTAAAGTACAAGATGAAATTGCAAATATTAATGATGGAAGTTCTGGAAAGGAGGTTGCATTTAATCCACAGACAGGTGAGTTAGAAGTAGTTGAAAGTCAATCAGACATTTCACCGAACTCAACAACTATCACCGATGTTGCAAACGATGGTTTTGCCCGGCAAACTCCAATTGTTTATGCTTATGAGGAAGAAGTAAACAATTTTTTTAAAGCTGGGAATAACCCTATTATTAAAGGTGCTGCTTTCGGTTGGCAAGAGGAAGATGTGTATCATGTTCATATAGATATACCAAAAACGCCATTTTCCGGTACTCCTTGTATTTCTTATTTCGCTTTTGTTAGTCAAGCAGATTTTTCACTTTGATTTTAAAATTTATTTTCTACCTTTGTCACACTATGCGGCAGTAAATAATA
>CAZQSR010000254.1:0-2502 GCA_964596145.1 uncultured Ignavibacteriaceae bacterium | reverse complement strand
TTCCAGTGCACTATACACGGCAGCGGCGCCTCATCGCGGAGCTGTTCCCAGGTAAGTCGGTAGCCGCGGGTACGGAAACCTATGCTTTCAGCGGCATCACTGATGCCGAGCATTGAGACTCCCGATTTTGTTATGAATGATTTGGAACGGAGGGATTGTAACATATATGATTTCCCATAATGTTTTGCAATCATGCGGAGACATGACGGGCCGCAATCCATGGAGTCGAGCTGCTTGAAATATGGGAATGCAGGCATATTGCTACTTTTTCAAACTTACAAGTACGAGAATGGGATTATCCGTCTCCTTAAGATTATGTGCTAGTTTCTCAAGTTCTTTTTTCTTTTCAGGGTATTTTGGGTTAGATTTTTTAAAAGAATCGGTGGCAACATATGATTTGAGTTGAAATGGATCTAACAAAGCTGTAATAAATTCATTATTGCCGTTGTTGTGATAATTTATTGATCCTATTGATATACCTCCATCAAGGTCATTTAATAGGCATGCTCGAGGAACGACAAATCCATTTGAAGTTTTTTCATATCTTAAGGATAAAAATGATTTCTTTGATTTTTTGTCAATTATTGCTATAGCCCATTTCTCAAGATATGAATATTCAAGGAAAATGTATTTATTTGTTTCAAACATTTTTACTGGCCGAAAGAGTCTGTTAAACTGGGTATTTAATGATTGCGGTGTTACTACTATCCTTTCTCTAGGCCACCGGTGATCGCCTTGTGCAAACAAGTATTGCCCCGAATAAGATAGATTGGATGAAATAGAAAATATAGTGTCATTAAAGTAATTGTAATAAAACACCTTGTTTCCAAATTTATAAATACAACCTTCTGTCTCAATACCAGATTGAAATGGGGGAATAGAGTTCTTTTTCTTAGAAACCGGATGACCTAATGTATCGAGTAGTACCCAGCAATACTCTGAGTCTCCTGTTGGAAGGTAATCAGGAAGAAATAACAAAGAATTAAATACAATAAGGTCTATAAAACCAAATCCACCTCCATATTCTTTAATTATTATGTCTCTTACAAAAGTTCCACTCGGTGAATAAACTATAATCTTTCCAGGATCTAATACATAAACGTTTTCATTTACATCATCAACAGCAAAAGCCATCCCGTACCAAAATTCTCCTGGGCCTTTTCCTCTAGCACCTATTTTTTTTATTAGACTACCTTCCAGATTAAACTTTAAAATGCCAATATCTTTAGCAGAAACATAAATAGCATTAGAGGTTAAAAGATATTTGAAATTAGTGAATGAGATGCTATTGTCAAGAGGAATATATTTTATGTCTTCTGCAATTTCAGACAAAAAAATTATATCCTCTCCGAATTTTCTCGGGTCAATAAGATATAGGTTATCTTCTATATTGTTACAGGATGTAATAAATAAAATAAGGTATATACGCGCAAGTAGCTTCATAAAACTTCATTTGTTTTGATTTAGTAAACTTTCATTGGTGTTCAAAAAAATCATCTAAGATCTTTAATATTCCGAGATTGTAGCATTTATTCAGAAGAGGAATGATTTGAATTGAATTCGCAATTCGGGCTTTATAGAAGACGGAAGAACCATAAATCAAGACAGGGATGAAAGTCTGCTCGGCAAATTATTTAAATATTAAATAAACATTTATCCATGTTCATAACTAAACTCAAGAAGGCTGATTTATTAAAAATCAGCCCTGAAATTTACCTACTTAGAAGTATCATCACTGTACCTCCTCAAAATATTAATTTTGACAGGTTCCAGATACAGGAAAACCACCAAATGCATATCGACAATCACTACCACAATTCCCAGATGATGACACCAAATATCCAAGCCAGATGGGTGGACTTATAGAATAATTATAACACAAACAAGTGCATGCACCATCGCCATAATCTCCTCCTCTCAAAGTTATGAGTTCGTCGTTTTTTATTAACTTTTCAGAATTGATCTGTAGCTTATTAAGCCTTTTCATCTTTTTATGTTTTAATTGTTAATACTCCTTTTTTTGATTACGGATTTCATATCACGGTCTGGCTGCCAATCCGGTCAAAACATTAACTTTGCCAGTATACCTCCTTTCTGTTATGGAAAGGTCCGGGCAGGAAGTGGCGCAGAGTTTAAAACTCAGGGCACAGAGAAAAGCATCCTGCCCTTCTCTTTCAAATTTACAACAATTGACTGTATGCATGTAAAGAAATTATCTAATTGTTAATTACTTAACGACAAATCATTTAATTACTATTTCTTCCTTTTCTTTGAAAATTTTACTGAAATACCTGATATCATTAACTTCATATTGCGGAGGAAGTTTGAGCCCATTAATAAAAAATGTCGGAGTGCCCATAACATTGCACTCTTTAAAAAGACGTCCATTCTCTTCACTGACTCTATCCGAAATATCATTATCTTCAGGGATACAAAGACCTTCTGTTATCTTTGTCCTGGAATAGGGATCAGCATTAAACCATTGCTCCATTAGTTCTAATG
>CAZQSR010000253.1:0-2539 GCA_964596145.1 uncultured Ignavibacteriaceae bacterium | reverse complement strand
AGGATAATAAGAGACATATTTTCTTATATCTTCATCAAGATTAATTTTCCCTTTTTCAACAAGCTGCATTATAGCCACTGCAGTCATCATTTTTGAAATAGAAGCAATTCTATAAACAGTTTTATTTGTTGCAGAAACATTATTCTCTATGTCAGCAAGACCAGTTGTGTATGTCCAGGTTGTTTTTGCATTCATCAGTAAACCTGCTGATATGGAAGGGATATCTTTATTCTTCTGATATGATTTAATGTATTTTATTAAATCTTCAGTTTGTGTTTGTGGAAGGACAAAATGATTAAAGAAAAAAACAAATAAAAAAATCTTCGCTGCGTATTTATAAAATGTGGAAAAAATTTTAGTATTAATCATATAGCAACAACGAAGATTTTGGATTATTTAAAAGGATAAAGACTTATTGTCTTTTCTCAAGTATATTATCAATTATATTATAGTCTTTTGCTTCCTCGGCAGTCATAAAATAATCTCTATCACAATCCTTTGTAATTTGTTCAAGACTTCTTCCTGTATGATGCCCGAGAATTTTATACAAAGTTTCACGTGTCTTAATCATTTCTTTTGCGTGAATTTCTATATCAGATGTCTGTCCCTGCAAACCACCAACCCATGGTTGATGAATCATAATTTTGGAATTTGGTAAAGAAGTTCTTTTTCCGGCAGCTCCGCCAGCTAGAAGGATTGCACCCATGCTTGCAGCCATACCAACGCATATTGTTGCAACATCCGGTTTAATGTATCTCATTGTATCGTAAATAGCCAAACCAGATGATACATTACCGCCGGGAGAATTAATATAAAGATAAATATCTTTTGTTGCATCTTCAGCTTCTAAAAAAATAAGCTGGGCAATAGTTAAACTTGCAACATGGTCATCAACAGCAGTACCAAGAAAAATGATTCTTTCACGTAAAAGCCTTGAATAAATATCCATCCCGCGTTCGCCGCGTCCAGTTTGTTCAATAACATATGGTACAAGCTGGTTAAATATTTCAATTTTATTTTTCATTTTTCTTTCCTTCTTTTTTAAAAAATTGTTCTGATGGAATTTTAACTATGTTATTGTTCTTTTTAAGAAATTCAAATAATTGATTATAAATCATTGTTTCTTTCATCTGCTCTGACTTATAATGGTTAAGTAATGTCTCTTGCGAAACACCAAGTTTAGCAGCATTTTTTTCTGCTGTTTCTTTAAGGAATTTTTCATCAGCAGTTAATTGTTCTTTTTCAATTATCTTTTTTTCAATCAGATAAATTTTAACACCATTTTCTGCACGAGATTTCATATTTTCTCTTATTGAATTTACATCAGGAGCTTTTTGTTTATTCTTTTTGTAATACTCCAGTTCTTCGTTCACATATCTTTGCAAGAAGTTTTCAACTACAGTCTTTGGAGGAGTGAACGGATTGTTGTTTATTAAAGTTTCTCTTAATTTATTCTCAAGAAATTCTTCATTAGTCTTCTCGTAATAATTTTCAATTTCTTTTTTAACACTGGTTTTGAATTCATCGACCGTTGTAACTTTTGAACGGGTAACTTTTGTTACAAATTCATCAGTCAGTTCCGGCAAAGTTATCTTTTTTATTTCTTTGATTAAAGAATTGTAAAAATATTTTTCATGATGATGCTCGCCATTATGTTCATGTACATGGCTATCTTCAAATGAAAAGGAAAAAGTCTCACCAACTTTTTTATTCAAAGCAGCATCAACAATGTCTTTATTCACCTGTGGTTCAGAAAGATTTATTTTCAAACCATCCTGTTTCATTCCCTCAACAATATTTCCTTTGTCATCAACTCGTTGTAAATCAACCGTAATTAAATGATGAATATCTGAAATGATCTCAGCTTCAGAATATTCTGCATTAGCAGCTAACATCTTTTTAATTTCCTGTTCAACTTCATCATCTTTCATAATGAATTCAGGAATTTCAATTGATAAATCTTTATATAATAAACTATCAAGAGAAGGTAGAAGTTCATATTGAACTTTAAATTTGAGATCGCTCCCTGGTTTGAAGTCAATGTCAGTCATTACAGGTTCACCAATCATTGGAATATTCTGCTCTTTCATGTAATCAAAAAATTTTTTGTTAGAAACTTTTTCACTTGCTTGATATTCAAGTGCATCCCCATAAATTTTTTTTATAACAGAAACAGGAGCTTTGCCTTTTCTAAAACCATCAATTTGAATTCCCTTAATCTGTTTTTTTACTTCGTTTTCAATTTCCTCTTTAATTTCATTGTAAGAGAGAACAAATTCAATTTCGTTTTCAGATTCATTTAATGTTTTAATATTTATTTCCAAGAAATACCTCGATACTTAAGTTAAATTTATAGTGCGAAAGGGGGGACTCGAACCCCCACATCTTTCGATACTAGATCCTAAGTCTAGCGCGTCTGCCAATTCCGCCACTATCGCAAAGTTGCAAATTTTTGCCTTAAAACTGATAAAAAATGCAATAAAAGGCGGTGCAAATATAACTCTGTGTAGTTTGTTAAACAAACCATTTTGTCCCTGTT
>CAZQSR010000252.1:0-2570 GCA_964596145.1 uncultured Ignavibacteriaceae bacterium | reverse complement strand
CGGCTGCGATTTTTGCTTTTTACTCAGCGACTGCGTTTAAGTCTTATTTGTTAGCTGCTGGTGTTATTGTCTTTCTTTCCCACAGCACTTTTTATATTTTAATCCACTTCCGCAATAACATTTATCGTTTCTTCCTATTTTCTTGTCAAGATTAAATACCGTTCCTTGTCCTTTATTCTTGAATAGATTGTTTGTTGTTTCTTCTAAATCCTTATCAAATTGCCATTTGTGATTATTAAAGACAAATGTATCAATCATTCGAGGACTATTTCTTAAGCTTCCAAATCCAATCCAGATATCACCCTTGCTTTTATATTTCCGTGCTTTACTTAATGTCAATAGTCGGTCAAGAAGCTCATTGGGATTGTCATTTTCCCAAGAAACGTATGTAACACCTGAATTTGCCCCTTTTTTATTATTGGAAAGCATAGAGAAATTATGCCATTTGTTGTCTTGAATTGTTTGGGTTTTAATTTGGCGGATATATTTAATTAAATTATCTCTCGATGGTCCATCCCAATCTAACAATGTAAAGATTGCATCTGTTACTTTAGGCTCATTTGCCTTTGCAAGCAAATTACACAATATGTCAAAATCTTCATTTTTCCATCTGTTTTTAATAGAGTCACCTTCGTCTGTGATATCAACACCTAATCTTAATGGATAATAGTTTCTGTCAATGGCACCACCAAAGTCATTGTCAAGTGATACAAAATCATTATTTGGTAATTTCCATAGTTTGTTTTCTAAATGGTAACCCAAATAAATCATTTCATTATCAGCTTTAAAATAATCCATTAGGTCAATTCTTTGACGAACATAGTAAAGAAAATCATATGGATTTTTTAAATAGTGTGATACTAATTCTAAATCAAAAACGGTCAAGAACAAGGGAAAAGGTTCATTACTTTTCTTTTCTAATAGAGTATGTGCTTGATGAGTCAGTGATGGATAATTCTCTGATGTAACACCCATTATGTATACTTCATCAATGCTTTCCGATAATTCTATTAGATTGCCATTTTCATCATAAAATTTTGATTCCTTAGCCAAAATCTTACTACGTGATACAATACCTTGTTCATATGCATCTTGTACGGCTCCTTTAAAGTCCGTTTGTAAATGAGAAAAGCTACCTTTTTTTGAAAACTCAGTTAGCTTCTTAGATTTTACTTGTACACATAAAGCTTTACTACCAAGAATGCATAATACATCAATATCTGTATCATCAGTCCCTTTTTTAGTAATTATTTTAACAGACTTGAATGTTCTTTCTTGTCCAAAAACATTAGATAAGAATTCGTATGAAATTTCTTCACCACTATTCCCTCTATTTTCGGCAAGTTTGTCTTTATAGGCTTTGTCGTTGAGCATCCAATAATAGGGGCTTTCATAACACGCTTCATATAGACTAAAGGTGATAGGGACAAAAAATCTCTCACTATCTATTTGAAGTATTGGTTGAGCATTGAAAAGATTAAAATCACCTATTTGATTAAAATGATTGTTTAATTGTTCCTTATTAATTTCAATTGAAAAGTTTTTTAAAAATGAATCAATTTTATCTTCCTTTTTAAAGTCTTCTCTCCGAATTACAAATAAATCTATTAAGTTCTTATAAAAAGTCTTCCATGCATCATCAGGCAAAGTCTCAAAGTCAATTGATTCATTTACAGACAAATCAGAAAATAAATTGACATATTGATAAAATTCATAAGCTGGTAATACTTCTTTAATATGCTCTTCAATATTCTCTGATGGATTCTCTTTTTTTATAGTTTCTATTATTTCTGGCAGTTTTTCTTTTAAACTAAAGAAATTAACCTTCTTAGATTTCTCTTGAAGTATATCTTTTATCCTTTGCAAGATGACTTTAGTATTATTGAAATCAAAGTTTCTATTCTCTAAAAGCCATTCTTTATCATAACGATATTTTCTTTCTAAAAAATCTGTATACTGAAAATCATAAACTCCATCATTTGCATAAAAAATTGGCTCAATAAACATGTTTTCATCACCATAAAATGTTCTCATCTCAGCTCTGAAATCCACTTTCTCAAGTTTCTGTGGATGAACACTTTTCATTTTCTCAAAGAAAGGAGTCATAAGAGACATATGAAGTTCATGCATTAATTCATATGTCCTTTCTTTTGATTTTATTACATCAAGAGGATTATCAGGTAATGTGAAATCAATTTGTTTTTGTATCAAAAAGCCAATTAGCAAAGAAACTTCATTTTTATTTAGTCGAGACCTAAAATCTACTTTGTTAATCTCTTGTAGGATAATATGAAAATCCTCATATATAATCATACAAAGGGTGTAAATATATCCTTTTGAATATATGAGTGTTTTAATATCGTTTATTACTTCTTCAGTTTTCCTTAAATTCATTTATCCTACTTGAATGTTATTTGAAATGCTGTCGCTTTTTTACACTTGCAGCTAACGGTTGAGGCTAAGCGCTGGCGGGCACTTTTGAAAATATATCATTCCGGCCAGCAGAATTTTTCCATAAATGTACAATCTTTCTCCTTACAACCATGCGCCCGATAGCGTTTAGCCTTTGT
>CAZQSR010000251.1:0-2571 GCA_964596145.1 uncultured Ignavibacteriaceae bacterium | reverse complement strand
AGAACAGAACGGATAGAACATTAAAATCAATATATGTAAGATACTCTGGCGACGGTTGTACAAAAAAGGATGTAACAAGTGCAGAAGCAAATGAAATGACAAGTACAGCTTCATCGTGAATAAATTTTCGAAATTTTGCCATAATTAACCTCAGTAAGCTTTCTTAAATTAACATTATCAAAAATTTCAATTTTTGTCAATTTTGTTTTAATATTTTAAGCTCACTTTATTAATATCACGTTACTGTTCACACATAGCCTGAATAGATTTGAAGAAATCCCAGCAACTTGTATGCTGGGATTTTTCTTTAATCAAAACATAGAAGCAATTTTTGAATAAAGATTTTTATTTTGTGTGTACAACAAATTAATCAATCCCATACTACTGCAAAGATAGTGCAAGCTATCAAAGCTTCTGAATGTCATGACTTGTTTCTGTTTACGTTTAAATATTCTAAGCAGGCGTTCACTTAAATTATTGTTTGTTGGAACAATCATATTATGTAAAAACAAAAGATGACTTTCTTTGTATTCTTGTAATCTCAAGTAGAGATTATAGCCATCTTTATAGTAATTACTGGGTGGCACATATTCATATTCTTCTTTAGCAATATCAAGAATATCCTGATATTTGGTTTCGTATATTGCCACCTTATCATGATCTATGTTAACACCGGGATATAGACTGTTGCGGTAATGAATCATTTCCTGTATCAGTTCTCGCATCTGCTTATTCCACTTCAGATTAGGCTCATTATCCATACTGCCTTTCAAATAACGAAGCACATGTACCAAACACTCCTGATGCTCGCTGCCGTAATTGTAGAAAGTTTTGTCATGGTCGTGCACCAGAATTCCTTGATAATATTCAACAGGAGTTCCCTTAACACCTTTATGTCCTTTTTGTTCCCGAGCAAAATACATAGTTGTATCCGGAGTAGTGCATATAGCAATTTGAACATTTTTTCCATTAAGTCGTGCACCGGTGAAATCTGTATTAAGCACAGGGGAAAGTAGGAGGCTAGAAAATGCTTCCTTTTGTTCAGCTTCTGTTTTTTTAGAAAACTTCTTGCACAATCCATTAATCATCCCTTTCGAAATACAGAGTTCACCATCTGTCAATTCTGACAAGAATTCCCGAACCTTGTCTATGGCTACACAACAGCGGTTATTCAGTAAAAATGCAAATGCTTTAATGCTTCCACCATAGTTGACTTCATTAATTACACCACATGGAAAATCTGCATGAACACGTTGACCAGTATGCACATTCCTGAATTCGGGAGTATCATATTCATCAACAGTAATATTAATGTTAAGATTAACCACCTGTTTAACTATTGTTTTTCCTGTTGGCTTGTAATCAGGACTATTCACATATTTTTCCGGTGCAAGGATATGAATTTGATTTGTAGGTGTATGTTTCTTCCTGCTATGTCCTTTATGCCCGGGCTGACCGCCGGGTTTTTTATCTGTTTTTTCTCGGCTATTGGCAATTTTCTTATGATTGGGTTTCATAGAAGAAGAAATGGATGAGTTCTCATAGTCGCGGTTAATCTGAGCTTTTAATTTCTGGTTTTTACCTTTTTCTTCTTCTAATTCAATCAATACCTGATATAATTCTTTATTCTTTTCTCTAAGATTATCCTTTGTAGAATCAAGCGTTATTTCTGTCTTTAAAACTCGCTCTTCCAACGCCTTTATCTTGCAATCTTTTTTCTGCAGTTCTCTTGCATGCTCTTTTTCCATATCCTCTATTACTTCCATCCAGTTTTTGCGTACAGTAACCGTCTGAAGGTGGGCATCCGATAGTTCACATTTCAATTTTGAGATTTCCCGGTCTTTTTGAGAAAGCTGCTTTTTAAATTCCGAATACATCTTTACATACTTTTCCCCTGATTCAAATGCCTTTACTCGCTCAGTCAAGGCTATAACTTTATATTGTAGATTCGTGATGTATTCGAAGGTGTTATTCATGATATTTTAGTTTTTCTCCTTTAGTCCGGTGATTTGTTTCTGTAATGCAACAATTAAAGATTCTTGCGCCGCACATTTGTTTTGCAGCTTTTCATAAAGTGCCTTGTAATCAGGATTATCGTTCTTTTCCGTTTTTACTTTGTCTTTTTTGCACCTACCGTCAGTTGGCACGATTTCATTTGTATCAGGATCTAACCGACCTATTAATGTCCTCTTTGCTCTGCTCATTTTCTTTTCCTTGTCCCAGTATGAAATTGATTCATAGGCATAGGTAATGCCGGAACGTTTATCATGTTGATAAATGATTGCCATAAAAAACCTCCTTAATAGTTATGCCTATATTATAACACATAACGAATAATATTGTCAATAAAAAAATTTAAAAAAATACCTAAATATCAATGATTTAAAGGTATTTTTTTTTGCTGTTTTTTGTTTTATTATTGTTTGTATTATTTTATTTTTAGGTTGGTGTGAACAGTAACAAATATTTTCTTCCTTGTTAATATAAGTAGCATTTGGCGGGAGTACTTCTTCATCTATATTATATTTTTTTATTATATTATAATCAAAATAGTATTTACTTGGACTTTCA
>CAZQSR010000250.1:0-2601 GCA_964596145.1 uncultured Ignavibacteriaceae bacterium | reverse complement strand
CTTTTCATCTCTTTTGTTAATAAAAAAAGTTGCATTTGTTACTTGAACTTAATTAAAATAAAAATTTTAAAAAAAAGTTGTTGATATTTAAAAGTTTTGTATTTTTGCAGCGGAGAGTTGGCAGAGTGGTCGATTGCGGCGGTCTTGAAAACCGTTGAACTGAGAGGTTCCGGGGGTTCGAATCCCTCACTCTCCGCAGAAAATCTAAATGAGTAAGTCTGATAGTTAATATTCAGGCTTTTTTTTTTAAATAAATGTTCCCTTTTATTTAAATTCCGCTTTAATATTTTCATTTATAATAAATTAACTTTCAAATCATTATATTTGTATTTAGAATTATTATAAATATTCTGCTGAATTGCAAATATTTACAATTTATTTTTATCTTAGCCTCAATAAAATAAAAATAATGTTATGCGTATAGAAAGAATTTCTAAAACGGTTTCAAATAAAATAGATGAAGAAGTTGATTTAACATTGCTTAACCCTTTAATAGAAAAATACAAGAATAAAAAAGGAATATTAATACCAATATTACAAGGAACACAACAAATTTACGGCTATATTCCCAAATCAGCTTTTATAAAAATTTCGGAAGAAACAGGACTCAGTTTGAGCGATATGTATGGAGTCGCTACCTTCTACGCACAATTCAGGCTAAAACCTGTTGGGAAACATATAATTAAGGTATGTCACGGAACTGCTTGTCATGTACAAAATGCCAATTCGATAACTGAAGCTTTACAAGAATCATTGGGAGTTAAAGATGGAGAAACCACAGAAGACAGGCTTTTTACTCTCGAATCAGTAGCATGTTTGGGATGCTGTTCGCTTGCACCTGTTATGATGATTGATGAGGAAACTTACGGAAAACTAACAGGCAAAGAAGCTGTAAATATTGTAAAGAATATTAAAATAAAAGAAAGTAATTAAATCCAATACTCAAAAAAATGGGAAAAACTAAAGTTATAGTAGGCTTAGGAAGTTGCGGAATAGCAGCCGGAGCCGGAAAAACTTTCAATAAAATTGAAGCATTAAAACAAGCCGACAAACTCGATATTGAGCTGAAAAAAACCAGTTGTATTGGTATGTGTTTTCGTGAACCATTAGTCGAAGTCATTGACGAAACCGGTTCTTATATTTATGGCAATGTTGATGAAAACAGAGCTATAGAAATAATTGAACAGCACATTAAAAAGCATGAACCTGTCAAAGAATACGTTGTTAAAACCGATTTATTTGAAACTGTTGATAATAATTTCTTTGAAAATCAGATAAAAATAGCTTTAAGACATTGCGGAATGATAGATCCTGAATCTATAGAAGAATATGAATCTCAGGAAGGATATGAAGCTATAAAGAAAATAGCCAAAGAAAAAATCAGCCCTGAAGCAGTAATTCAATCTGTTCTTGATTCAGGATTACGCGGCCGAGGTGGTGGCGGGTTTTCTACAGGTATGAAATGGAGATTTGCACGCAATAATAAATCTGATGAAAAGTATATTATCTGTAATGCTGACGAAGGAGACCCCGGAGCTTTTATGGACAGATCATTGCTTGAAGGCGATCCACACGCCGTATTGGAAGGAATGATTATAGGGGCTTATGCCATAGGTGCAACTGATGGAGTGATTTATTGCCGTGCCGAATACCCATTAGCTATAAAACGTTTGAATATTGCCATAGAACAATCTCAAAAAAAAGGCTATCTTGGCAAAAATATTTTACGAATTGAAGGTTTTAATTTTGATATTCATATAAAAGAAGGCGCAGGAGCTTTTGTTTGCGGTGAAGAAACAGCATTGATTGCTTCAGTAGAAGGCGAAAGAGGAATGCCCCGCAAGCGTCCCCCCTTCCCTGCCGAATCGGGTTTATGGCGTAAACCAACCAATATCAATAATGTTGAAACTTATGCCAATATTCCATGGATTATAAATAAAGGTGCTTCTGAATATGCTAAATTCGGTACCGAGAAAAGCAAAGGGACTAAAGTATTTGCTTTAGCCGGAAAAATCAATCATTCAGGTTTGGTTGAAGTACCTATGGGAATTACCATTCGCGATATTATTTTCAAGTTGGGCGGTGGTATTCCGAACGGAAAGAAATTTAAGGCTGTTCAGTTAGGTGGACCTTCGGGTGGCTGTATTCCTGAATTTCTGGCCGACACAGTTGTGGATTACGATTCAGTAAATGCTACAGGAGCCATTATGGGTTCGGGCGGCATGGTTGTAATGGACGAAGATACCTGTATGGTGGATATTGCTAAATTTTTTCTAAATTTTACCCAGGCCGAAAGCTGTGGCAAATGCACATTCTGCCGTATCGGAACCAAACGTATGCTCGAAATACTGGAGAGAATTACCCAAGGCAAAGGCAAACATGAAGATATCGAAAAACTGGAAGAACTGGCTGCACAAATCAAGGATAATTCCTTGTGCGGACTGGGACAAACAGCCCCTAATCCGGTGCTTACCACATTGAAATATTTCCGCGATGAGTATGAAGCCCATATTTTTGCAAAAAAATGTCCTGCAAAAGCTTGCAAGCCATTGCTCACTTACGAAATTATTCCTGATAAATGTACAGGCTGCACCATTTGTG
>CAZQSR010000249.1:0-2603 GCA_964596145.1 uncultured Ignavibacteriaceae bacterium | reverse complement strand
CAGGTATTTATTTCTATAGAATAAAGGCAGGTCATTTTGAAAGCTCACGGAGAATGATTCTACTTAAGTAAAAAATTATTTTGCCAAATTTAGAGGTAAATATGAAAACAAAATTTTGTTTGATACTTATATTGTTTCTTTCATCTTCTGTTTATTCGCTTCCACGATTTTCGCTTCAGCAAAAAGATAAATGTATTAGCTGCCATATCAATCCCACCGGGGGATTAATGCGTAACGAGAACGGGTTTTTTTTCGGTAGAAATGTGGTCAGTATGTCTTCACCGAGAGATAAAAATTTTACAATTTCACCTAAACTTACAGAGAATGTATCATTTGGATTTGATTATCGTTCACAGTTAATTTATTCACAAGAAAAAAAGAGAGCGGATTTTCAGGATATGACCGGCTCATTGTACCTTAATGCATCGGTTAGTAGGGATATAGACATTCTTGCAAGATATGATTTCCCCAATTCAATCTGGGAAGCGTATGGAATTGCCAGGATTTTACCAAACAATGGGTATGTAAAAGTCGGTTCGTTCGTACCATATTTTGGGATTAGAATTGATGATCATACTTCTTATACAAAAGGGGGAGACTATGGATTACTTTTTTCTATTGGAGCGATTCAAGGATTAATATACAATCCGCTCTATACTGAAACAGGTATTGAACTTGGTGCAAATGTATCTGATTGGGGATTGTTTACAGCAAGTGTAGGAAGGAGCCGATTTAATGGAACACTCACATCCGATCCAACATTTACTTCCAGATTTGAAATAAATTCATCCTACGATAAAATTGGATTTTTTGCTGGAGGTTCTTTCGCATCGGCAAAAGTAAGATCTCTTGGAAATAAATTGAATACAATTCTATATGGATCTTTTGCCGGTATTGGAACACAGAACTTCTCCTTAATGGCAGAGTATGATATTGCCAGAGATTTTTTAGCAAAAGGTATTGTGTCTAATGCATTGATGATAGAGGCTTCTTATTTATTAACTATTGGTTTGGAAGCAGTTATTAGATATGACCGGTTTGATAAGAATCTTAATATTAAGGATGATGAATTAGCGCATCTTATTTTCGGATTCGAATTTTTCCCATTTACATTTGTTGAACTTCGTCCACAATTTAGAATTAATATTGAAAATCCCGATAAAGGTAATAATGCTTTTATTTTACAATTTCATTTTTGGTACTAGAAAACGAGCAAAAAATTTTATGGAGATAAAAAAAGGCTGTTCTAAAAGAATTTATCTTCCCCTCCTTTTCACTTACTAATGAATTTTAATTTCTCCCATTAGTAGCGAAAATTAATTAAGATAATTTCGTTCTAAAACAGCCATTCTGCCCTTCTACGACAAATTACTTTGCCGTAAAATTATTTTAAAGAACATTTTCGAGGAGACTTTTGTGAATTCAGTAATCCCCCCTAGTACTCCAAATTCAATAAAACAAGAAACCTATTTTCTCAAAAAATTCTTTAAAATAATTGAAAAAAATACAGTTCTAAGGTAAATTGGGAAACGAGGTTTGTCAATAGCGGAACACACTGAATTTCCTAAGTGTGCACACTGAATTTTCTAAGTGTGTATAGTAAAACAGACGACGATCTTATTTTGACACACCTATTTCGTCTGTCTTTTTAACGAAGTCACGCAATTCTGTCATACTGCTAAAACCAAATTTCCCTTTCATATTCTGCATATGGGTTTCAACAGTTTTCTTTTCAATATTCAACATCTCAGCAATTTCTTTATTGTTCAATCCCTTTTTTATCAAGAGATAAATTTGAATTTCGCGATGTGACAATCCTTTCGCAAGGTAATTATCATATTCATCAACATGAATGTCTAAATCGTTTGCCATTTTTGCTTTTAAGGTGGGATCATAGCCAAAAGTGAAATTGATTTTTTTATCCGGACCAACAATGGTTACAAACCAATAGATAGAAGTGTAAAAAATAATTTTTGGAATAAATGTTTTTTGAACAAGCATTATATCTGCATAGAAAAAATATGCTAAAACTATTCCTAAGAGATAAAGTAGAATCATTCCGAGCAAAAATAAAGTGAGTTTACCATCAAGCCTTATTTCTTGTATTAGGGTATATGTAAAAGAGATAAGAATAAAAGACATAATAAAAATCATAGAAACTAAACCTGAAATGTCACTTCGTTCAATAATAAAATAGAGCAGGATAAATAAAATCAGACCATACTTATATTTTTTGGAAATCCGGGGTAAGGAAAGAACAATTAAGATGTTTCCCAATATGTAAAACTCAATATTATAAATAGACGATCCCAAAAATTTCTGCTGAAGTAAAACCATCGAATCAGTAAGTGAAGAAAAGAAAAAAAAGTAAAAGTATTCACTTTTGCGAAATCTAATAAGCGGTCCCAAAGAAGAAAGTAAGAAAACTGCAGAAAGTATTCGCATATATTAACTTGAATTAAAATGAATTATTGTAATGGTATAATTTTAAGAATAATAAACGAAACATCAAATAGAAATCAGAATATCTTTTATTGGTTAACAATTTTAATAAATGCTGCATGGTACTCAGAAATAAGTCTATTAAATAATTCCGAGACGGT
>CAZQSR010000248.1:0-2641 GCA_964596145.1 uncultured Ignavibacteriaceae bacterium | reverse complement strand
AGAATTGATTAATGGAGATTTGTCCAATTGGATTTTACTCGGAACGATTGCAGCACTTGCTGTCTATTCTTCTCTTATAATCCTCTTTTCCAGAAGATGGTATCAAAACCAATACGTTAATAATCATGATGATGATGTAATCAAAATTGGAAAAGATTATCCATCCCCAATTTTGACCATCATTCGGAGATTTTTTAAGTTAATTCTTTATTACTATCCTCGGATTAAAAAACATCAATTTACGGTAAAAATAAAAGTAATAGGATTGGCAATTCTGAAATTTTTTGCTTATGGCCTTCTGAAAGAAATCAAGAATCTAATAAAAAGAAGTATCGTATACTTGAAAGTTGTAAATCAAAAGATCAAGAAGGCTTTAAATCTCGGCTGGAAAATAATAAAAAGAATCATTGAGACGTCAACGATTACTCTCTTAAAGAAAATTTGCTTTTTGGGTGGAATAATTACTTCAATAATGAAAAAATCTTTTGATAATGTGAATTCTTTTGATCATAGGGTACATTTTAAAATCTCATCAGTTGTAGAAATTTGTTTAATTATCATTTGGGCGATTTTTGTCGGTCGAAATTGTTTAAATTTCACACCCAATAGAGTTTTATTTGGTGAGGAGTTTTCGTTAGTCATTCAGTCACATTTCACATGGACAATCTTACCTGAGTGTGGGGACTGTGTTCTATGGAATGGGTTTATTAATGGAGGCGCTCCTGCGTTTGTTGACACTCATGGGGCTGTTCTTCATCCTGTTGTTGTGATTTGCACTTTACTATTTGGGGTTTCCAAAGGCGCACAGATTGTTTTAATCTATAGTCTGGCTCTGGCTGGAATTGCACAATGGTGGTTAGCCCGGGTAATGGGGTTAGGTAGATTTGCTCGTTTGTGGGCTGCGTTTCTTGTCATTGTGGGTGGTCATTTGGCCGGCAAAATGGAAAGTGGAAATGTAATCCTAGTGTTATCCACAGCATCTGCAAGTTTTGTCTTGCCTCCTTTATATGATCTTGTTCACACTCGCCGTAGGTCATCTCTAATATGGACCGGCTTATCTCTGGCTCTATGGATAGTCTCAGGTCAAGGTTATATTCAAATAGGCTTGGCATTAGCCGTGCTTCCCGCATTCACTCTTTTTTTATTTGACAGAAATTTACATTTAAAACCAGTCGCGAAGGATGTTGCCATTGCATTTCTGCTTGGTGTACTTCTCGCCGGGATTTTTCTTGTTCCTCTTATCCATATCCTCCCCGAGACATACAAAGACACTAATCCAGGACTTACCAACAATCAACCGTTGGAATATATTCCACTGAATCTAGTTATCCATGATCCAGCCTTTTTTTATACATCGATCCTGGGGCGTGACGCATATTTATTTACCAATTACATATTTATTGGATGGTTTCCTGTGTTTTTTGCCATTGTAGCCATTCCATTATTATGGCGAAAGAAAGTCAAAACTGTTCTTTTTTTTATTTTCAGCATTACACAGGTTTTCCTTCTATCCAGCAAAGAATTTTTCAGCATTGTTGTACCCATTTTCCCTTTATTTTCCGCAATCCGTTGGGGTTCGATTATCTCTGGATTATCAGTACCATTGGTTATAGGATTGGCTGCTGCAGGCATCGACCATATTATTCATGCCCAATGGTGGCCAATTTTTGAATTTGGTTTTAAAGGTTTTCAAAAAAAATCCCTTTCTCTTGTTTATGTTCTGTTTATTCTTCCTTCCATTGCTTGTATAAGCACACCATACCAGCAGAACAGAGTTTGGTTGAATGACTACCCATATGAGGTAAACTGGAATGTGATCAATGAGATGAAAACATCTTCATCTCAATGGATTCAACATGATATTCAGAAACATCTATGGACAAAGATACTATTGGAAAATGGCTTTAAGCTTACCAATACATGGCGTCCCTGGTTCTGGAAAGACCATGAATCTCCCTTCCCTTACAAATCATTTGCTAACAAGTTTGAAAATCTTGACCATAAAGATGTATATGCTGTATATGATGAAATTGAAGTAATGATTCATAAAAATAATCAATACAGCAATGTCATTTCAAATGAAATAACTACTCCATGTTTTTCTAAAGCTACTGGTGGTTTAATCACTGTCAACTGCTCAAATACGGAACCAGGAACACTAGTTGTTCAGGAAAACCAGTGGGACGGTTGGACAGTTAAAATCGATGGGACACCTGCAAAATTATTGCCTGGCAGGTTCTTAAGTGTTTTAGCCCCTTCAGGATCACATTTGTATGAATTTCGTTATAAACCATGGGATGTTCGAATTGGAATGGCATTAACATTTCTCGGTATTATTCTTGCTATATATATCTATTTCTTTTTCCCTGGCGAATACAATTGAGGCAATATTTTTTTAGATGTATTCCTGTTTATCATTCCATTCAGCTTGTATTCACTGTCTTTGAAATCAATGGGTAAGAGGGTAAATCTTGAGATAATTCGGACCAATAGCCTTCGAGAGTTACGAATTCCGAAGATATGGTGAAAAATTTGCGAAGGCCATGAAAACTGACACCAGCGACACCCTGACCTGGGGGCTGGGTAATCACATGCCCTTACAGGGAGCTTCGCGAGGTCCGCGAACACCACGGCCACCCCT
>CAZQSR010000247.1:0-2642 GCA_964596145.1 uncultured Ignavibacteriaceae bacterium | reverse complement strand
TTTTATGTATATTTAACCGTCTGTAAAAAAGTCCGATTAATAGGGGTCCAAACCAACTTGTACGTCTTCTTCTGCGTCTGGTTTGTCAATATACCTTACAATAGTGTCAGCACATTTTAACTCAATAATACCATCGGATTTTTGAAATAATGATGTGTTATTATCAACATAGGTCACTACAGATGTTTTACCTTTCTCATATGCATATTTATCTATCAATTCAATGTACAAATATTCATCAAGAGTTTCACTGTCCTCATAGTACTCAGTCATTCCGTCTTGAGTGAAGGAGGAAATGATGTTTAAATCCTTGTCAGTAAGGGTAATCTGATTTAATTCACCTAATTTGGATTTCTCAACATATACTTTCTCCCATGCCGTTCTTTCGATCACTCTACCATTTTCAATAATTCTTCTGGTTAACCTATCTCTTATGCCAAACCATTGCCCTTTGACTTCTATTATATCAAGCTTTTCCCCGTAGCTATATTTACCTAATGTTTCAGAATAAGTATCTGGTTTTTGTTTGTAGTCTGTTCCGTCTTTATCAATAACGTACAGATGATCAATTACTTTTGTTCTGTCATAGTTGATATAGATTCCAGTATTAATCTCTTCTATTACAAGAGCAGAATCAGCTGAAGTTTTGATTACGTTTTGGCATTGTAGCTTAGTTTGATTACAACTAACTGTAATCAAGACTAATAAGATGTTCAAATATTTGATTGGAGGTTTCATAAATATTGTAGCTAACGGCCCGGCGGTTGAGGTAGTAAACGTTGGTGGCGCCGTCCGCCGATGCGAGTCCAGGTACTTTAGCCGAAAAATAGTCACGGCGGGCAAGCCATCATGGCGCAATTTTTGCAAATCCCGGCGAACGATAAAGCTGTCTCGGTTGCAGGATTTGTCCAGAGCCGAAGTGACGGATTTGGCAGATGAGTGATAAGCTAAATCTCATGATAAAACTGTCAAGGTGGCGCGCAAAAATTGTGACAAGTTTATTACCCCAACCGTCCGTGTTAGCATTTCGGGCCAGATTTAAGACTGTCAGAATACAATGAATTTGTCACCATATCTGAAATTTGTCAAGGTTTCTAGTCCCGATTAAAGTGCAGGATTTGTCTTGTCACTTATATTTTATTAACAGCATCACGTCAGGTCTTGCCCCATATAGAAGTATATCAAGTTACTGGATACTTTTTTATTTGTTTTTCAGTTGTAATTTCATCATTATGTCTGTCTGCTCGTCGACACCTAACTTAAAAATGTGTTTGTCAAACTCAACGAATCCATTTTTTTTGTAAAAATTTATTGCTCTTGGATTTTCTTCCCAAACACCCAGCCAAACAGATTCAGCATTTTTCTGGTGGGCAATTTGTAAGGCTTTTTCGTATAGTATTTGTCCTACTTTTTTCCCATGATAATCTTTTAGCACGTAAATCCGTTCAATTTCAATGGTTTTGTCATCTTTTAATTCTGTCTGAGATTGTCCAAAATTCAATTTTAAATAACCAATTATGTTATTTTCAAATACCGCAAAATAAAACTCTGAGTTTTTGTCATTAAGCTCGGCCGATAATCTTTCTATAGAAAAGCCCTCTTCCAAATATTTTACCATATTCTCCTCAGAGTTTCCAGCAGAAAATGTCTCGAAAAAAGTTTGTTTCCCAATTTTTTGCAATTGCTCAATCTCTTTAAGAGTAACACTTTTTATATCAACAGTTTCCATGTTTTCAAAGATAGTATTAATATTACTTTTTATTATTGGGGTATTTTCCCATTTCTTCTGCAATTTTTTGAGATTTGTTATCTCCACTTTTTCTTAGTTCAGCTACTATGTTGGAATGGTTTATCTTATCTCTATTTTGAGAAAGTTTGTACGCCGATTGAATTTCAGTTATTTCAATTTCAAAACCCACAATTCCTTTTATTTCTTTGTTTAAGAACTCTTTTGACATAGTCCTGACTGAAACTGGATTTTCCATTTGTTTCTCATATTTGTCTACTAATTTTGTTAATGCTGTAATTAACCTTTCTCCTTCAATTATTTTCACTTTCCCATATACATGAACAGCGATATAATTCCATGTTGGCACATTTTCGTGGTCATACCACGATGAAGAAATATAACAATGAGGTCCATTGAAAATGACTAAAATATTACTATCGCTTACAAAATTCTTCCATTGCGGATTACTTTTAGAGATATGTCCAGTTAAAATTGGTTTTCCATTTTCATTTTTATCTAATTCAAGAGGAATGTGGGTTGCCAATAATTTCGAATTTGATTGACTAATTAAAATACTGAAGCTGTTTTTTTCGATGAAGTCTAAAACGTCTTCAATGTTCTCGTTTTTATAGAAATATGGTACGTACATGGATTTAAATTATTAATTCGTAATTACAAATAATCGATAGGTTGCCACTTACCCGTTTATAGAATTATGATGGTCAAAGTTACAAACTATATTGAGTCCCAAAAGTGAATGGAATTTTGCATTTTTAGTTAGCATTTCGGGCCATCTGTCAAGGTTACGAAATTGTCAAGCTGTTTGTAAACTTTCCAGATAGTCGCGAAGCGGGCCTGAATGCTAACGTTCGGCGGTATGTGCAGTTGGCGCAGAGTCGCGGTGGCGCGTGTT
>CAZQSR010000246.1:0-2692 GCA_964596145.1 uncultured Ignavibacteriaceae bacterium | reverse complement strand
AGTATACAGAACGTAATATTATCCCGTCTTATAAGATCGGTAACCGGACATACTTTAAATGGTCCGAGATCGTAAATGCGGCATTGAGGGTAAAGAATGGTTAAATAGTCCCCATTATGAAAACATTACCGCAAACAAAGAGGAAAAACGGACACGATTATGTCCAGGTATTCCGGGGGCCAAAAGCCGCAATTTACCGCCAGTGTTTCCGGGGAATGCTGGTGGGATATGAAGTAATTCTTATCAGAGTACAAAAGGGACGTAGCTACAAAGGCAATTGGCTGGAGACCAGGGAAAGGTTTCCACATGATGAGGCATTTGGGAAGTGGGCATGGGCCTTCAGTAGTTTGGAAAGAGCACTGGAAAAGTATATTGTTTTGACAAATGGTTGATTTTCTGAAGGCTGAAATAAGAGGGCCAAGCATAGAGGAATTATTATGTCACCCTATGCTTAACTTCAAAGCCTCATTTGATGTTAAGACAGGCGAGGCAAGAACTGAAACTCTTACGGCAGAACATCAATATCTTAAGTTCATTATCAAAGATGGAAGATACATTAATATACAGGGAAGTTTGCACAAATATTATACTAACGGCAACAATTACAGCGACTTCCGGATTGGTGATATTCAGAACGCATTAGCCAATTTAACCAAGGTTTTTAGTGTTGATCTTAAAGCCAGCAGACTACACAATCTTGAATTTGGCTTAAACATTGAGATCCCCTTTACTCCCCATAGAATCATTAAAAACCTGATCAATTACAAGGGAGAAATCTTTGACAGGATGTATGGGGAGGCTCGAAGAAGCGGGAAGCAGGTTGTGAAGCAGCAATACACTTTGAAGATTTATAATAAGGGATTCCAGTGCAAACTAAAACGGAATTTATTACGTGTTGAGACCAAGGTTACCAAGATGAAATATCTTGAAAAACTCGATATCAAAACACTCTATGATCTGACTTTGCCATACAAAATTAAATCTTTGATGGATGACCTGATTGCTGCTTTTGAAGAGGTTTTAATGTATGACGATAAGGTAAGCCTGGCAAACTGCCGCCCGTCAGAGACTGATCTTTTAAGCCGTGGCAGGTATCCTGAATATTGGCAGGATCTTAAAACGGAGAATGAGAAAATGCACGATTATATAAGAAGAAGATTCAGAAAACTTCTTGTTAAATATGGTCAGGGAACTCAGTATTACGTGTTAGATCTAATGCAAAAGAAGATCTCTCTCTTACTCAGAAAAGAGAATGAGAGTTTAGCCAAATTAACCGGTAATCAAAATCTGCCCATTAGCCATAATAACCCTTTAAGTGGTATAGTAGAAGGACAAGTTAATTTGACTAACTCCCATCAGCGCATTTGTCCCGCTTGTGGGAGGAAAATCATAAACAGAAAAAGTTCAGCCTTATTTTGCAGTGAGGAATGTAGAATAAAATCAAAGAATAGAAGAAGAGATGTAAAAAGGCCACTGATTAGGTTCGTAAAGAATAATACTGAGAAGCCAGTTTTATTTGATACCACACACTACCTCTCGCTGACTGATGAGCAAATAGAAATCTCGAAGAAGTACGGAATCTATAAAAAACTAATAAGCGCATGATATTTTACCCGGGCGTAGGATTGGAAACCATGCTCCTGGGGTTTTGGAGCAAGAGGCGGTTGCTTCGCCACCGTACGAGTAATCGCCCTTCTCTTGCTCTAAAATGATAAGAGTTTCCCCGCCGCAGGCGGAAAAATGGAACAGAATGACATAGACAATGACGGGGGGCGGGTCTGCAAAACTGATTTCCGACCGGAGAGGCGACCCCTATGCAGATATAATCACTACAACGAGGAATATAAAAAGCCTGATTTGTTAAGGACTGTAACGTTGAATGCCTTAATCAAGGAATGGGGGGGTACAGAAAATGTTAGGAAGAGGTAGTATGAGCTGGTCAGGAAGAGTATTAAGGATTGTAACGAAAGATACCGCCAAGTCCATCCGTGCCTTGTCTCGGTCCTTTGCTTGCACTACCAGGCCATTAACGAGTTGCAGGACAAATAAGGGCTTTCAAAAACTCAGTTTATAGTTCTGATGGGGGCATATCTATTAAGATACAGAGGTAAGAATGGATTCAAGGCCAGGGATCTTTCTTCCACGTTACTATCATGGGAATATAATAGGGTTTATAGACACCTGAAAAACTTATCAAAGAAGGGGTACATTAGAATTGAAGTATCAACCTGCTCCAATTCCCATCGTTATTGGCTTTGCAGTGATTTAAAGGCCACAATTAGTCTCTTTAAATAAGATAATGGGAGTATTTAAGGGCTGTGAGACAGTGCTTGTAGGGTTTTCATGAGACCATCTTGAAAATTGCTAATTCAAAATTTCATCAAGTGATCAATTTTATAAATGTAATAGGCTATATTTTAGCGTATTGCAATAACCTAGTTCACTCTCATAGTGACATATAGGATATTTGGGCATCAGTGATTGTCTTAAACAAGACAAAGACACTTAGAATGGGAATTCTTGTACGCTATGAACATATTTAATAAAATGAAATGTTTACTTTTAATGTTCTTTTGTCTAAGTCATGTCTCTAAAAGAAGCAAAAGCTCGAATTAAGATTAATAAGTTGTTGGAAGAATCAGGCTGGCAGCTTGTTGATGATAAATCCGGGAAAGCAAATGTTGTACTTGAA
>CAZQSR010000245.1:0-2730 GCA_964596145.1 uncultured Ignavibacteriaceae bacterium | reverse complement strand
TAAATTTCGGATATTTGAATAACCGGAGAGGTTTTTGCGCAGACTCCCGTTATGGTGCATAAATAAAGAAAACGAAAAACATCGCAAATTTGGAATATTGTAACTTTTAAGTTACCTTTGCTGCAAGGTTTGACTTCATGGAAAAAATCCGGGAAATAATCGCTTACAAAAACTACTTTGAGGACTTCTTGACTGAACAACCCATCAAAGTTCAGGACAAGATATTCAAGATTTTGGAGGCTATCGAGACTTTGGAGAGAATTCCGACTTCTTACTTAAAATTAATTACCGGGACAAAAGGACTCTACGAGGCACGAATTCAATTAGGTTCAGACATTTGGCGTGTTTTCTGCTTTTTTGACCGGGGAAAGTTGGTAATTCTCCTGAACGGGTACCAGAAAAAAACACAGAAAACACCTTCGAGGGAAATCGAAAAAGCAAAACAATTAATGAAAGAATACAATGAAAACAGAAAATAAAAACATCTCGACCTGGGCAGAAATCAAAGACAAAGTCTACGGTGAGAAAGGGTCCGAAAGGCGCGACAATCTTGACAGAGAAGCCGAATCATTCAGAATAGGCCTTTTGTTGAAGAAAGCCAGAGAATCCAAAAATATGACCCAAGAGGAATTAGGACAGTTAGTTGACAAGAAAAGAACATACATTTCCAGGGTTGAAAATAACGGAAGTAACATTACGCTGAGCACCCTTTTTGACATTGTTGAAAAAGGGCTTGGCGGGAAAGTAAATATTTCAATAGAAGTCTAATAATTAACGAATTACGCACCATAACAGCACCTATGCCCAATAGCCTGTGAAAAAGCAACTTGAAACTGCGTACCCCGCAGAAACATTGTGCCGTTTGACAGCAACGAAGCCCGTAAAACGGCTACAGGGCATAGCTGCGGGACGTTGTGTGCAATGTTAGGAAAAACCCCCGAACATCCTGAAAATGATTGATAAATTGATAAATACCATAAAGCAAAACGAAGAAAACTGGAAACAATTCCAAGATTTGCTTATTGAAAAGGATGTAGCATCAAAGACAATTCTGTTAAACGAAGGAGAAATTTCCAACAATATTTATTTCATAAAAAAAGGTTGTTTACGTGAGTGGTTTAACAAAGACGGGAAGGATATTACATTTCAGTTCTTTTTTGAAGGACAACCAGTTGCTTCAATTGATAGCTTTATGAACCGAGAACCAAGCCTTTTTACAATTGAAAGTATTGAACAAACAACAATATTCACAATTGGTAAAACAGATTTTGAAAAATTACTTAATGTTTACCCTGAATTTAAAACAGGATTTCAAGATTTCATTTTTCAGCGTTTCAGAAATTACGGACAGCTTTTTCTTTCAAGGATTAAAGATACACCATCAGAACGCTACTATGATTTGATTAGAAACCAACCTGAAATAATTAAACGTATTCCACAACATTATATCGCTTCGTATTTGGGGATTACACCGATTTCGCTCAGCAGGATTAGAAATAGAAAGTGAAAATTTATTTCTTAACAATTGTTATCGTACTACGATTTAGAAGTAATGACCTTTGTGCTGTAAATTTTAAACAGCATAATTATGAAAGTAGTAATTGTATTTAATCATCCTTACGAAGGAAGCTATTGCAACGCAATCTTAAATTCGGTAATATGTGGTCTTCAACAAGCAAAACACGAAACCGACATTATCAATCTAGACAAAGACGGATTTAATCCCGTAATGACAGCTCAAGACTTGAAAGCATTTAGAGATAAGAAAGCCATTGACCCAAAAGTCATTGAATATAAACAACGACTTGAAAAAGCAGACCATGTTATTTTTATTTTCCCGATTTGGTGGGAACTCATGCCAGCGATGATGAAAGGATTTATTGATAAAGTAATATTTCCCGGAGTAGCTTACGATTATATAAACGGCAGTAACACAAGAATGAAACCGCTTTTAACAAATATAAAAGGCGTTACCGTGATTACTACAATGAACACACCTAAAATATTATATCGGATTATTTTTGGCAACCCAATACAAAAGGCATTAATGATAGGAACATTCTGGAAGTTGGGTTATAAGAACAGAAAATGGATAAGTTTTAACATGGTTAAACAAGTTTCAATCGAGAAGCGCAAATTGTGGCTTTCCAAACTTGAAAAAACTATTCAAAAAAAGGTTTGTTAACATGAAAAGACTAGTGATAAACCTGGGATTGCTTATTTTGGCAATATTCACAATATTCTCAGGACTACTCATTCAAATTGAATATCACATGGATAATCAAAGTCATGAGTTGATAGATAAAAGTGTATTTGGTCTTGCGTATTCAGACTGGTCAACTTTTCATAAATTTTCAATCATCATACTTTCAATTTTAGTTGGATTTCATATCAATCTTCATTGGAAATGGTATAAAACGGTAATAGCAAAAAGATTACTAAATAAAAATATACAAGTGATTACATTGACAATAATTTTTTTCTTGGTAGCAATTACAGGATTTGTTCCATGGATTATTGACTTTACGGACGGAAACGAAATAATTCGCAAAGCATTCATTGAGTTTCACGATAAAATTGCGATTATTCTTTCGATATATTTTATCTTGCATATTATTAAACGATTGAAATGGTTTTTAACGACGATTGAAAAGACAAAAATAAACACTGCACACAATAAATAGGAATATGAGCGGTCTGCAAGACCCAGCGAATATTACCGGTTGAACT
>CAZQSR010000244.1:0-2786 GCA_964596145.1 uncultured Ignavibacteriaceae bacterium | reverse complement strand
AGTTACACTTAGTATTTAATAGTTGTATTTTTGCCAATTTACTTGAAAAATTATAATTATTGACTAAAGTTTTCAATTTTTTTTTCGATAACATTTTAACAATTTCTATTTTCAAAGTAAATGTTAGTTATATTAATTTTTCTGCTTCTAATCACTCCTGCAAATAGTTTTCAGGATAAGGATTTTTCATGGGAAAAATTAGAACTTCTTAAAGGTAATGAAAAATTATTAGCACTTGAAAAAATTACCGAATCATTAATTTCCTCCGAACCTTCAAGGGTTTTAACTTTTTCAAAAGAAGCATTAATAATTGCAAAACAACTTGATAATTTACATTACTCAGCAAAAGCTAATTCTTTAATAGGTGAAAGCCTTATTAAACTTGGCAGCAATAGTGAAGCTATAGAATATTTTGAAGAAGCTCTTTCAATTTATAGAAAAATTAAAGATAAAAAGGGAATTGCTAAAACTCTTTCCGATCTTGGCAACGCCAACAGGTTTATTGGATTCTACGAAAAAGCACTTGATTTACTTACCGAATCCCTTGAACTTGCAGAAGAAGATAACAACTATGAAAGCCAAATAATAGCTTTAAATAATGTGGGGATTATCCATAGAAATTTCAAGCGTGATTCAACCGCTCTGAAATATTATAATATGGCTTTAGAGTTAAGTAAAAAAAACAAATCTCTTCTTGGTGAAGCTATTACACTTAATAACCTTGGTTCTTTCTATTGGTATAAGGGAGACAACAAAAAAGCTTTTTCTTTTTATAATGAAAGCCTAAATAAACATCGCCAGCTATCCGAAAAAAATGATAAAGTTGCAGCACTGTTGAATAATATTGGTAACGTTTATAGAAGTGAAAAAAATTATGAAAAAGCTTTAACTTATTATGATTCTTCTTTAACAATAAGCAGAGAAATTGGAGATAAAAACCTTCAAACTGTTACATTAAAAAATATTGGCATTATATTCATGCTAAAGGGTGAATTTAGTGCATCCGAGTATTACCTTATGCAGGCATATAAGCTTGCAGTAGAGACCAGCCAGAAAAGATTTCTTATTGAAGTTTACTCAGAACTGGCGAATCTTTATCAATATATGGGTAACTATGAAAAAGCTTTTCAGTATCAAAGTTATTTCTTTAAAACCCGTGACTCTATAATTAATGAAGAAAATTCAAATAGGATTGCTGAACTCGATTTCAGGTACAAGCAGGAGAAAAAATTCAAAGAAACTCAAAATGAAATTGACGAACAAAAGTCCAGGTTTACTTTATTCGTTACTGTTTTTTCAATACTGCTTGTGCTGTCTTTAATCTTTTTGTATAATCGTTATACTGAAGTAAATAAGATTAATAAAGAGTTAGTCTTCCAGAAAAATAAACTTGAATTTCTCAACAAAGAGTTAAACACAAGCAGAACAAAATATCTAACTTTATTCGAATCAATTGGCGATCCGCTTTTACTAATAGATGTTGCCACCGGAAAGATTCTCGAAGCTAATTCAGCAGCTATCAAAGCTTATGGATATTCACACTCAGAACTCACAAATTTAACTACCGGCGATATCTCCATAGCTTCAGTTGATTTTGATAAATCCATGGAATTCGATAATATCTTTTTGCCGGTTAGAATTCACAAAAGAAAAAATGGTGAAACTTTCCCGGTTGAAATTCTTGTTAAATCTTTTTTTGTCGATAAGAAAAAATTGCTCGTCGCTTCAATAAGAGATATTACTGAAAGAAAAAAAGCAGAAGAAACTTTACAACACTCTGAACTTCTCTTCCGCTCAGTTTGGGAAAACTCCAAAGATGGAATGAGATTGATAGATGAAAATGGTATTATTAGCCTGGTTAACAATGCTTATTGTAAACTTTTTGAAAGAGAAAGAGAAGAATTATTAAACAGGGATTATAAAGAATACCTGCTTGAAAATATTGAAGACAATTCTTCTGAAGAAGAAAAGAAGTTTAACATTAAAGCTGTTAGCTCATCTTACGAAAGAGAAATTACTTTATGGAACGGAAAGAAAATCTGGGTTGAATTTTCAAACTCTGTAATTGTTGATGCTGATGGAAAAGAAAAACTGCTTAGTGTTTTAAGAGATATTACACAAAGAAAAAATACTGAAGAAAAACTTGTCGAAACAAACAAAAGCAAAGATAAATTGTTTTCCATTATAGCGCACGACCTTAAAAGTCCTTTCCAGGGTTTAATTGGTTTTTCAGATATACTGCTTGAGGAAGTTGATGAGTTGCCAATTAACAAGATAAAACAATATGTCGGCAACATCAGTAAGATTACAAAAAATCTTTATACACTTGTTGAACAGCTTCTCGAATGGTCAAGATTACAAATGGATAAAGTCACTTTTAAAAGAGAAGACACACTAATTGCAAGCACAGTTAAACTGGTTACCAATATTCTGCAACCCAATGCCTTTGCAAAAGATATTAAAATTGAGTCCGACATTCCTCCCGGTCTTCACATCTTTTGTGATGAAAATATGATAAGAATTATACTTGAAAACCTCATTTCAAATGCAATTAAATTTTCTCCGCCCGGTGGCTCTATCAAAATATCATCAATCACAAATGAAAAAGAAAATATAATTTGTGTTGAAGATAACGGAGTTGGAATAAAAGAAGAAGACAAAAATAAGCTATTCAAAATCGATTCCGCTTTTACTACTGAAGGAACTATGAAAGAAAAGGGAACAGGACTTGGACTTCTTCTCTGCAAAGAAATTATCGATAAACATCATGGCAAAATCTGGGTCGA
>CAZQSR010000243.1:0-2798 GCA_964596145.1 uncultured Ignavibacteriaceae bacterium | reverse complement strand
TGTCATCAGGATGTTCCTTACACTTCTTGAACACCAGAATACATGTTGGAATGGACGTCCCATAGAAAATATTGGCAGGTAATCCAATAACCGCATCCAGATAGTTCTTTTCTTCAATCAGGTATTTTCTGATATGACCTTCGGCTGCACCCCTGAAAAGCACCCCGTGTGGCATAACCACAGCCATTACACCATTTTCCGCAAGATGGTATATCATGTGCTGGATAAATGCAAAATCTGCCTTGGATGAGGGAGCGAGTTTACCATATTCACTGAACCTGTCATCGGTCATGAACAACGGACTGGCACTCCATTTTGCCGAAAATGGCGGATTTGCTACCACTGCCTCGGCATCCAGTTTGTCATGCTGCGGGTGTTCCAGTGTATCTTCCAGTTTAATATCAAATCTGGTAAAATGTACCCCATGCAGAATCATGTTCATCCGGCACAGGTTGTATGTGGTTCTGTTTCGTTCCTGTCCATAGAATTTCAAAACATCACAAACTTTGCCAAGCCTCAGAATAAGCGAACCTGAACCACAGGTAGGGTCATAAGCTGATTTAATCCGTGTTTTACCTAATGTAACAATCCGGGCAAGAATCTTTGATGCCTGTTGTGGCGTATAAAATTCACCAGCTTTCTTGCCAGCACCACTGGCAAATTGCCCAATCAGGTATTCATAGGCATCCCCAAGAACATCAATCTCGGTCTGTTCCAGTTTGAAATCAATCTTATCCAGATGTGACAGAACTTTTGCAATTACTTCATTTCTTTGCCCCGCAGTCTTGCCCAGTTTGGTGCTGTTCAAATCCATATCCTCGAACAAATGGTCGAAATCTTCTTCGCTTTTTGTTCCCAGAGTGCTATTTTGGATGCTTATCAGTATTTTCTGAATATCTTCAATGATGAAAGTGCTTTTATCTTTACCATTACCATTTCCACGTTTTGCAATCTGCCCAAATAATTCAGAAGGTTTTAAGTAATACCCAAGCTTTTCCAGTGCCTCTTCCCTTATAGCTTCAAGATATTCCTGTCCTTTAGCGGTATCTTCTGAAATGTTCAGATAGAGCATTTTGTCTTCCTTCAGGATTCCATTAGCATACAATTCCATCTTTTCTGACAGATACTTATAAAAAATGAAGCCGAGTATATAATCCCGGAATTCATCTGCATCCATTTTGCCACGCAAGGTATTGGCTATGTTCCAGAGTTGTTGGTTAAGTTGTCGTTTTTGGTCTTCGCTCATTTGGTTAAGTATCTTGGCTATTTTTGGGATTCGTATAATAAAAGCATTAAAAATAGCAATTGTTAATCTTTTAATTGCAGCAACTTGAGTATTGTTATCCGCATAAATGAAATTTTCAAAACGATGCAAGGTGTCATATTTTGATTTTATCCGTGGCTTCAGGATTCAATTTTTTATCTGTATATGTATTTAGTGTGCTTACAAGTTTATGACCTGTCATCGGCATAATTTCACTCAATGGGGTATTTTGATTTATTAAGAGGGTTATGAATGTACTTCTGGATTTATGTACGGTAATAAAATCACGCTTTTTACCTTCTTTGGTCAGCTCATTTTTATTCTTTATGAATGTCTTTTTATAGTCACTTTTAAGCAAATCATATTTCCTGAAAATGGCTTTCAATTCACGATTCAAGTATGCGTTTGCAAATTGAGGTAATTCATTACCATACCTTTCCAGAATTTCAAGAGCAGTTTGATTTAATGGCACATTAATTACTGTCTTCGTTTTTTGATTAACCTTTATGAGTATGTTATTTTCAATACGAGCACTTTTGATTTGTTCGTAATCGCAATATCTCATTGCTGTCATAATCAAGAAAATGAATACATCAATTACACGTCTTTCAAACTTGTCATACTTATCACAATAGTAGATTTCTCTGATTTCATCTTCTATAAGAGTAACCACCTGTGACATGTGTTTCGGAATGCTGAACTTGAATAGTTTACTTTTTATATTGGCAATTTCATTGTCTTGCAGGTATCGTAGAAATGCCTTTAAAATGCTGACGTTTTTGCTGACCGTATTATCAATATGACCTTTCTTATAGGAGTAATCTCTGAAATCGTAGAAAAAGTTAATATCGTTCAACTTTTCAAAAGTCAGGTTGTATGTCTCATTGAACTCCTTTAAATTAGTTTGCAGATTATTATAAACACGTATGCTATTGTAATGACCACCCAATTCCTTCGACTTTTCGTTTATGAAATCTTGGAAATAGTTCATGACCGTCTTTTCAGGTTTTACGGTCGCAGGTATCTTGTTTTGTGACGAGAACTTATAATGTATGTATTCCAAACAATCCTTCTGATTTGGCTCATTGCCACCTAAACGGCAAGTCGTCAAATAATCAGCAACAGTATTAAGCCACCTACGGAATAATGGATTCCCATATTGCTCTTCAAAGGTTAACCCTTTATCCATTGTATCCGGGTCATACTTTATATCGGTATTTACAAGAATCCTGTTTTTTCTGTATTTATAATAAACACATACATATGTGTATTTGCCAGATTTATTGAGTTTTATAACCGGGACTTTCATTAGCACTGATTTTTAGACAAACTTACAAAATGATTTTGAACATTTTTGAACATACAGGAAGAATATTTTGAACATTTTGCACAAAAATATTTTGCTATAAAGCTGGATATCAATTACTAACAAACAACAATTTAAAATAAAATTGTTACTTTTTTATTTAAAAATGTTATAAGCTGTATTTCAGCTTATTAGCGATATATGTTGTATTTCTGGTGGGGCTACTGA
>CAZQSR010000242.1:0-2801 GCA_964596145.1 uncultured Ignavibacteriaceae bacterium | reverse complement strand
GCAACACAGCTTCATGTTAGGTCTCGTTCCTCGACCACACGAAGCTTATTTATTATGGCTCGTTAATTTTTGTCATTCATTTTTACTCCAAATGGAATTTTCAAATTTAATGAAATATTTCTACCCGGATTATATAAATTCACTTCTTTTAATGTCGATAAATGGTCAATGTATTTCGTGTCCAGTATGTTGTTTGCACTTATACTTAATGAAATAAATTGATTTTTTATTTTTATATTACCCCCAATGCTTAAATCAATAAGCGTGTATCCTGCTGTAGTAGTTTCGTCAGGTGCAGCGTTGTTTTGATTAAATGCAGTGCATGTGTTTATTGAAGCAAATGCTTTTTTAAAAAACATCAATTTTTCTTTTTCACCTCTTAATTCAAAACGTAATTTATGGGCAGGTACAAATGGCAAGTAGTCACCATTCTGTTGTTTACCAATTACAGATGAAAATGTGGTTTCAAAATGCAACCATTTTATTGTTTTTGGATGAACATGCAAACCTGCTTCACCTCCGAACAAAGTCGAATTTGCCTGTTTGTATCTAAATATATCTATTCCAGAAGCCGTAGTGTCGCCAGTTGGTGAAATGAAAATATAATTATTGACAATGTTGTAAAATCCTGCAATGTCAAAAGTGAAATTATCCTTATGGTAATGAAGGCTTAAATCCGTTTCATAGGCATTTTCGGGAGCAAGATTATTGTCTCCGATTTCGTATCTCAATTCGTGTTGTCCGTTTGAAGTAAGTTCAGCCAAGTTGGGAGTTCGGTAAGCTGCGGCAAAGTTTGCTCTAAATAATAGTTTTTCAGACAAGTTATAAGTAGCACCGAGCGACCCACTGAAACTGCCAAATGACTTGTCAAGTGGCGCACGATAGGTCATCGTATCTGTCGCTAAACCAATTGCCTGTGTAGAAATTGTCTTATTGTCGTAACGAACGCCCGTTTGTACTTTAAGTTTCTTGAAAAAAGTATATTGTAACAAACAAAAAGCAGAATAATTATTAGTCGTAGCATTAGGCAGTAATTTTGTTTCTCTGTCATTCAGATTTGTATTGGTTTGATTGAAACCCTGAAACCCGATTATATATTCTGAGTTTTCCTTCGATGGCAAATGAAGTTTGGCATCATAAGTCAAAGTTGCAAGTCCCATTTGTATTTCATATACACCAACATCGCCAAAATGAACTAATTTTGTATTCTGAAAAGCTGAATTAATATCAAGTTTAAATTTGCCCAAATACAACTTGTTTTGAGAAGAAATTAAATGTGTATTCAATTCCTGATAGAAAATTTCATTTTTTCTTCCTCTTTCGGTGATTTCTTCAATAGCTTCATCCTCTACCAGTCCAAGTTTTTGATTGTTGAAGTCATAAAATAATTTGAAAGTACCAACCTTATCTGTAAAACCTGCATTTGCCTTAACAGACATTTCATTGAAACGTGAGTTTGGAACAAAAGCACCTCCACCTTGAAGAAAATCAGAATTTGTTTTTTGTCCAACTCTTAAACCACCGAAGAACCTTTTCGATGCTCCTTTTATACCTAAATTATTAGACATGCCCAGCGTGTTTGAAAAAAGTTGCATATTGTAATCGCCAATAATACTGTTAATTGGAGCAGGTTTTTCTTTTATAAAATTGATAACACCACCAATTGCATCTGAACCATAAAGCAATGAAGCAGGTCCTTTGATAATTTCAACATCTTCAATTCCAAATTCGTCAATCCCGAGCGGATGATGACTTGAATATTGGTAATTTTCAAATCGAACTTCATTATTCAAAACTAAGATATCGTTCATTGAAAGTCCACGAATAACGGGTTTTGAAACACCGCTTCCTTTAGAAATCATATCAACTCCTGGAACTTTTGTAAGAACTTCTGTAAAATTTGGTGAATTGGTAATTTTAAGTGGGTCGAGTTTGAGAATGTCAATTTTTACAGCGTTTTCATGTTGAGTTGAGTTGTAACCACCTGAAACAACAATTTCTTCTAATTCTAATGCGGTTTGGCTTAATATTATGTTCAAATCCAAACTTTCACCATTTAACTCAACTGTTATAATTCGGTTGGCATAACCCAAAGCAGAGTATTGAATTTTTATTTTGCCATTCGGCAAATTCGACAATTCATATGTTCCATTATTATTTGAAGTCGTTCCCTTATTCATATCGGGAATAAAAATGCTTACACCAACCAATGGTAAATTGTCTTGGTCTGTAATTTTCCCAGTTATTTTGTTTTGTGCGTTAGATATATGATACGACAATATGGTAACGCAAATGATAAATATTTTTTTCATTTTATTACGTGTTAATTTTTAAACAAATTTTTCATATAACACCTCATAAGGTGTATGCTTCAAATCTGTCTATATGGTGGGGCACGTAATAAAAATGAGTATTTAGAGAGTGAAGAATAATTAACCGACCTGTAATTATTGCAATACTTCGCTTCAGGTTGCTCTTTTGGTAAAACAATTTTTTCAAAGTCTGACGAAAAAACTGAAAATTCAAAATTACAAACAGCACATTTCTCATGAAATACATGATAATACTTCTCATTCTTTGCTTTGCATTCAAAGTGTTCATGATGATGCTCAAGTTTCACTATTGAAGGTAAAATGAATATCAACAAGAGAAATAAAGAAGCAATATTTTTAAATTTTCTAATCATCAAACTGTTTGTTCTGTCATGTTAGTGTCGTTTTTTTTAAATGTGCCATAAAGCCTGCTGGTAAATTGTCGGCCGGGATGAATTAGGCGACGTCTTTATCCCCCGCCAATTTAGG
>CAZQSR010000241.1:0-2864 GCA_964596145.1 uncultured Ignavibacteriaceae bacterium | reverse complement strand
CTGAATATGGAATATAAAGGTATGTGGCAAATTTTACATGTCCGGACAAATAAGCAATGAATGCAAATGTTGAAAAGTTAAAAATTAAAGGGCCAGTTGCAAGCCCGTCAAGTCCATCAGTTAGATTAACTGCATTGCTTGTTGCAACCATAATAAATGTTGCCCATGGAATTAATAGAATACCAATCTCAGGCATGAAATTTTTTAGAAAAGGAACACAGATACTTGTGTTTGGTGATAACATAAAATACCAGGCTAGTGAAAGTGCAAACCCGAATCCGACCTGAAGTCTAAATTTTAGTGAGGCAGAAATTCCTTTGCGATATTTAAGTTTGCAAATATCGTCAAGAAATCCGATAAGTCCGTAGCCCATAATGCAGATCAAAAATAACCAAACATTAATTTTCGTTAGATTTGTCCAAAGTAATGCATTGATTAAAAATACTGATATAACAAAGAGGCCACCCATAGTAGGGGTTTCATTTTTTGCTTGGTGTGATTCGGGAGTCCATTCGCGAGCTTTGGCACGAAAATGTTTTTGGCAAAATCGTATGAACATATTTCCGAATATGAATGAGATTAACATAGATGATAAAAGTGCGCAGATTGAACGAACGCTAACGTAATGAAATACATTAAAAAAACTATACTTCGACTGTAATACTTGCGCCATGTGATATATCATAAAAATCCTTTAAATTTTTAGTAAAAAAATAAGTATACCAAAAGAATTTTAACATCCAATGTTTGTACTTAAGGCGAAACCTTTAATTTATTCTTAATCATCGAAAAGAACAAATTTTATATTTTGGGGGTGTTTTTAATTAGATTTGACAATTAATGCTAAAAGAGTTATACTCCAGTAGTCAATATTTAATTAAAAATGGAGGATATTTACCATGAATAAGATATATTTTAGCTCAGGGGTGTTAGCAGTAATATTTTGTGTAACCTTACATGCTGGGAGTGGTTTTTCAACTATGAAAGGTGCTGCTTCATCCAAGTCTAAACAAGGTGTTGAGGCAGGAAAAAATAATGCCGCTGCGAGTGTGAAGCCATCTCAAAATCTAGCTCCAGAGGAAGATACATATGTATCGCTTCTACCAGATGATATTTCACAGTTGCCTGGAGTTCTTCCCTTGGCAGATTCAGTTATGCAAAAATCAGATGGAGATTCTGTGAGTACGCTAATGACATCTGATGGACGCACTTTATCTATTTTGAGTCTTCAGAGGTATTTAAAACAGTTCCCTCTTTTTAAGACAGAAATTTTACAACAAGGTCCATGTAAGCATGATTGGGTGTCTTTAAGTGTACTTTTGGTTTGCATGCGGATACTTAGTGATTTAGAGGTTGATTCTAAGGTAAATTATAAGTATTTTTTGGAAGCTAATATTTTGTTAATACTTTGTGATGCATTTTCTTATAATCCTCAAATTAATCCCAATGAAATTTGGCCTAGATGCAAAGAACTTTTAAATGTATGTGGCATTGATTCTAATAAAAATAGTCGTGATGTTATGCTTAATTTAGAACATTCTATCTTTAGCTGTTTAAAATTTTTATTGAGTCAAAATAAATAATTTTGTATAAATACGTTTTTTAAATTAAAGGGGTTCAATAATATTTCATATTATTGAACCCCTTTATGGTTTCTATTTGGTGTCAAATTGTTTTGGAATTTGCCATCTTAAGCTTATACTCAACAACTCCTGCGAGCCCGTTAATAAGTTCCGGTTTTACTTCGCATAGCTTATTAAAGATTTCTGGATTTTTTGATATAAAATCAAAAATTTTATTGTCGTCGATAGATGTACAATCGCCGGTTTTTTTTATTTCAGTCGAATCCGGTGTTTTTTCGATTTGAGATTCTCCAATTAATTTAGAAGCCTTTTCTTGTAAATTACCTGATAAATATGGCATTATCTTATAAATTAGTCCTGCAGCTAAAACAGGACTTGTTTTTGCCAACAAGAAAAATGCAGCCTCTTTAAAATTTTCAAATTTTCGATCAAATGCATATTCCATAAAATCTACAATAGTCTGCGAGCTGCCTCTTCCAGCGCCTTTAATTTTTCCGGTATCAATCCAATTTCCGGAAAAAATAGTATCTTTGATACCTGCGAAAAATCCTTTTTCGCTTATCTTTAAATCTTTGTTTATCACTATTCGTATACTTTCCAGAATTTTTTTCATGTCATCAAGAACTGCAATTCCAGGATCTTTTTTATATAATTGTTGCATCAACCACGAGATTTGCTTGTCTTTTAAGAGATTGTCAAGCATAGCTTCAACTTCAAAAAGTCTTAGGTCTGCGATTTGTGGTTGAATTTTGTTGGTAAAAAAATCTTGTAAAAAATTACAGTACAATTCGAAGAATGTACAAAACTGTGCGTTGGTGAAAAGTAGCTCGAACTTTTTATTTTCAAGAAATAGTTTGTATTGAATTAGCAACTTAGCCTTTGTCTGATCATCTTTAAAATTTAAATTGGGCTTGTAGAATTTTATAACATCGCTTCTTATTTTTATTAATTTTGTTAGCAATAGTTCCAAAACTAAATGGCGTTCGATCTTTTTGTTTGATGTTTGTATAGGGTTACTTACTGCAAATTCATTGATTACTTCTTCAAGTTTATTTAAAAAACAATCAACTTCGAGAGGTTCCCCAATCTTTTGCGTTTTATAAAAAGCAGAACTTATTGCCAAAAATTCTTCTGATAGGATTACTTTTTCTGCGTAAAAATTTTGACTCAAAATTTTACTTAAATAATAAGCCTGTTTAGATGATTGTGTAATTCCACATAAGATGTATGAAATAACGGAACTTTGTAGTCTATTGGGTAAACTTCTAAAAATTATAGAGC
>CAZQSR010000240.1:0-2873 GCA_964596145.1 uncultured Ignavibacteriaceae bacterium | reverse complement strand
ATGGCTCCCCGAGCAGGATGCTGATAGAACTTTTATCCTTGATATTTTTATGCCAGACAGAATTCAAGATCTTATTGGTCCCGTTAACTACTCAACTTGCTAAATTTGCATTAATTTTGTAACTTCACTGATTTTTTTTAAAAATCTATCTGTTATAATGCGTTCTTCTGGTAATTTTTAAATCAACAAAGATGTATCGAAGAGGTATAAAATGTTAACAGCTGAAGAAATTTTATTAGACGAGTTATTTTCCATATGTGATCGAGCAAGTAAATTTAATGATATTGCAAATTGTGGACCATCAATATACGAATTCACAGAAAAATTTGGTAAAAACCCGTTATTGCAATCCGTGAGATCAAGCCTCATAGAAGATAGCAATCGTGATTGCGAAGAGATAACACCGGTTTTAAAAGAAACCACCAACCTTTTTTGGCCGATTTTCGACGCCACAATAGAAGTAATCGAAAGTAAAAAAGTTATTCTTCCAAGTAGCATTTATAAGCAAGAGATATTTAAAAACAGAACTACATTAACATTAAGTTTATTTGATGCTCAATGTATTATGTTTAACAATATAATTAATTGCTTTCTTGAAAGTAACAACCCCGAACTACTGGAATTTTTAAAAAAGCATGCACAGATACAATATAATAACGAACAAAAAGCAGTAGTGGCGATATTTCAAATAAATAGAAATCGCTTGAATGCTGAATTAGATAATTTTAATCGTTTACTGGTAACGCGAGAATGGTTTAAATATGATAGACTTGCAGATTTCCATACCATTTATAATAGAAAAGCCTTTCTGGAGAGAACAGAGATACTAAAAAAGCTTGGGCATTATTCTTATTGCAATGATCTAACTATTCTAAGCAATATATTTGACCAAGCAACAAATCCAAGAATTGATCCAAGAATGCGATCTCAAAATTTTGTACCTAATATTCTTAATATTTATGTAGATTATATGTACAGCCTTTGTTACTATGCTCAGGGCAAGCTATTCCTAGCGCAGACCAAATCGCAAGGTACAAGTCTAGCTGCTAGAAAAAAGATCTTCAAATTGCGTTGGGATAGCCAGAATATGATTTTAACAATTAATGGTAAAAAAATTGAACGTGGATTAATAGCAGAAAAGGGCCCTGTTTTATTGTTAAATTTTATATCAAAAAAATGGGATTCTCTTAAATCCCTTGATTTAAGGTGTATCTACAATATAGCTACAGGTTCATCCGAAAAATCGCTTGACGGAGACCAAGTAACTACGGCTAGGGCACATCTTAGAGAGCTCAATGACATTTTTACGGGTGAAAAAGAAAGATATCCAAAAATATTGCAACTGAAAAACAAAGTTGCCACGCCTAATTTATGTTATAAGTTTGAATAATTAAATTTATTTATTTTTTTTATAACTTTTTATTTTGATTTTTATTTATACAATAGAATATCGTATAATCGTCGAATAAATCATTGGTTTCATAAAAATTTAATTCTGAATTCTGATGAAACCAATTTCATTTTTTTGCATTTTTCTTCCCGAGCAAAATTGCAATTCCCCTTTTATTTCAATCATTTTTTAGAATCCCGCAAACCCGACTCGGGACTACTTTATATCTTCATAATTGCCTCATAGATAATACAACAAAAGCTTTTGCACCAATATAAAAAGACTAAGCAAAGAGGTGATTGAAAATGCAAGACAGAGTAACCGATGTTCAAATTATTCCAATCAAACCTAAGGACGGCCTTGTAGGTTTCGCAAGTTGCGTCTTTAACGACAGTTTTTATTTCGGATCGATCGGAATTTACACCCGACCTAATGGAGACCTAAGATTAACATATCCAACGCGAAAAATCTCCAATCAAAACATAAGTATATTTCATCCAATTAATAAAAGTGTTGCCCAATTAATAGATCAGGCAATTATCAGCAAATTTGAGGAGGTTATTGATGCAAGTAAAGGAGAATAGTAGTAAGCCCCAAAACCAACCAACCCAAATTTCATCAGAAGAGTTAAAGGTTTTGACTAATTTTTTTGCAACATTACTTGATTGGTCTAAAGAAGAAAAACAATTTAAAACCAAGGAATCCAAATGATAAATAAAGAGATAAACACAATCCAAGATCAAACCTCATTAGACAATACAATAACCGTAGTAGAGACACCTAATCTAATCAGCGAAATTGAGCTTGATATACTCAACTACTTACGAAATAAAAAGCTTGAAAGTATAATCGCTGACGGCCTCAATCCGGAGCATTTTACAGAGGACATATTTTCTGAACATAAGCAAGAACATATATCTGTAAGTCGAATAGCAATGCAAGGAATCAAACGAACTTGGGAAAAGGATACATGTGCAACAAGTGATGAAATAGCGTTAAATTCCAAGTCAAATGAAGAAGCCGTTTATGCCATTATGGAAAAGCTTAATGAACGTCCTATTATAACAACAAATCAAGTCACAGAACGGCTGGAAAAGCTTAGACAACACAAGACAAATACAGATTTAAGTAAAATTTTAATTGAATGCCAATCTGGCAGTCAACCAGTCAATAACAAAATAGATTTTCTACGTAAAAACATTGATGACATACAATGCAATTCTGAGTTGCTAATTAGCCAATCACATTCTTTACACAAGACTGTAGAAGAAATTAAAAATCCTAAAAATAAACCCATTCCAACTGGATTTGTTTCATTTGATAAATTGGTTGGGGGCGGCTTAAAAAAAACAGAAGTTGGTATCTTAGCTGGTGGAGCTGGCGTTGGAAAATCTGCTTTTGCATTGCAACTAGCCGATATGCTTGCAGCAAATGGTACTTGCGTTCTTTATTATTCAATAGAGATAGGAATAAAGGCCTTAAC
>CAZQSR010000239.1:0-2878 GCA_964596145.1 uncultured Ignavibacteriaceae bacterium | reverse complement strand
TTTTTTGGAAGGATATCAAGAAAAAACAAATAACCTATTCATTAAACCAATGCTGTTTTTAATAAAAGAAGGTAGGTATTTATAAGAGGATATTGTTATAAAATATCAGAGTGGAGGCAAAGGTTATAATGAAAAAAACACTGGTTCTCATTAGTAGTTGTTTATTATTAACGTTATCATTTTTCAGTGGGTGCGTCAATATCCCTGAAGAATTGACCCAGTTCTCTATTATGTCATTTGATGTAGAGCCAAGTATCATAAAGGAAGGGGAATACGCTAATCTCTCTTGGGTTGTCTTAAGTGCATCATCGGTGAATATCGATAATGGGATTGGCAATGTCGCACTTACGGGTCATCGGATGATACAACCAACCCAGACGACAACCTATATCTTGACTGCGTCGAATGCGACAATTACAAAGAATGCGACAGTCGCAATCACGGTGAGACCTGCACATCAGACTCCTGAACAAAATCGGAGTCTCATAGATCCAATAGGAGATTTATTCTCCGTGGATTATTTTACACAGCAATCAACTGCAATATCCAGTCATACAGAAATTGATGTTTACAACATTGATATTTATAGAGTGACGTACCGTAAAGACGGAAATCGAGTGTATATTACTCTTCAGGTCAGAGGCTTTATTGAGAACAGAGGAAAAACCATCGACCTCTACGACACTGATTATTCTGGTGTTCTTGAATATGTTGAATATGATTTTCAGATCAGCACTTCAGAACATGTCTACACGATTAGGTATATTAATCGAACAGGTGAAATCAACACGGGTCTTGGAAGCACTAACCTTACCAAGGGTCAATTTTTTTACGCTCGGGATACGCTGGAGATAAGCTTTTTGTTATCAAGGGTAGGTGAGAGTATCTCCAATGTGAGTACGAAAGCTATGTTTTTACAAGCACTCTCTGTTGGAGGAGACCTAGATCCCTCAGGAGTTGTGTATCTCTCGGATGTCTGCCCTAATCCACCATTGGAGATTGCTGAGGCATACGCACAAAGCATCGGTTCAGTTGGAGAATCTATCGGGTTTCAAGGGAGGATTTCCCCTCTGGCTGGACTACCGTCCTATCGTTACCATTGGGATTTTGGTGATGGTGGGTCTTCGTCGTTGTTAAATCCAACCCATATCTACATGGAAGTAGGTTCCTATACGTATACTTTTACCGTCGCTGATCAAGCAGGTGACACTGATAGTAAATCAGGGACTATAACCATACAATAATGGAGACAAATATGAAAAAACAACTCGTAATCATAGGAATCCTTGCCCGGCTTGTTAGTGTTGATTTCTTGGGTTGGGGGCTTATTTAATCGGAGGTTAGTTACGTCTTCCCAGACGACCCAGACCTTTTACTTGTTTAATCTTTTCAGATGATTCTTTGTGCCTGGTGTTTTCTCCCTGAATTTTATTTTCAATTTTTCCAAATCATCTGGTGTAATTTCAATAGATGCTTTCCTTTTTTTTATTTCCTCAAGCATAGTATCTATAGAATCAAAGATGTCACAGTTGGATGGTTCGTTCTTTCTAATAATACAATCTCCTTCAGACTGTTTATAAGGAAATACAACAAATGCATTAACCCATTCATTTGATAGTTTAGGGTAAGATTGTTTTATAAAATAATGAAGTCGTGTTGCGTTAATCTTCGCTTGGATACTAGGACTTGGTTCTATGATTTTAAAAAAGGTTCTTCCTCCAATCTTTGTAGATTGAATCCAGTCGTCACCATCGCACTCAATTCTACCACGGTGGGTCTTTGTCTCTATAGCGAAAATACCATATTTTCCGATGACAACGTGGTCTATATCGCCAATGATGTCTTTGAAAACAACCCCTGATAGTATCAAATTGTCTTTACCAAGGTTTAGTTTTAATGCTTCGTTTACTTTTTTTTCTCCAGCATCTCCTTGCATAAGTCCCTTATATTTTCCATATCTTGGTAGAAACCGTTTCTGTAAGACTTTTTCGGCTATGTAGTAAAAGCAGGTTCCGATAATAATCCCGCTAAGAATCATAATAGTATCTCGAAAACCGAACATCACAGAGATGTACAAACCGATAAATATTGCAAACAGAAAGAGACCCAGTAAAATAGCAGATGCATGTTTTAAGTTCCAATTAGCCTTTTCTCTTATCCATCTTTTCTCTTTCATCACATAAAGATAATCATTTTACGTTTAAAACATTAATCAAAGGGAAGATATGTTTTTAAAGGTTAATTAGTTTCATTTTTTAATTACTTTGAGGAAAGGAAATGAAGATAGGTAATGTTATACTTGCGATATTTCTTTGGTTAATGATTCCAGTTATCTTTACATTAACTCTTATAGGAATGATGCCAGCATTTATGTTAGGTGGAACAAGTTCATCAGCGGCGACATTTTGTTTATTCTTTCCTTCAATACTCTTGTTTATTATAGGTTTGTTAGTATTAATTTCTGGAATGGAAAAAACAAAACCCATACCACGGCAAAGAGTTGTAACTGAAGTTCATCATGTCTATGAACCAAAGCAACAAGAAATAAAAATACAAAACGTAGAAAAGAAGGAAATCAATAATATAAATGATAAAAAGGAGCAAATCAATTTTTGCTATAGCTGTGGAAATAAGATTGAAGGAACACCCATTCATTGTTACATATGTGGAGCTAAACTGAGGTGATAGAAATTCTGAAATATTGTCATAATTGTGGGATGAAGATCAGAGAGAATGCGCAGTTCTGTGAAAAATGTGGAATAAATATTACTGATTTTGAAATTGTTACAAAAAACCGTCTTGCTGAAATGGAAAAAGAACTCAGAAGTAAAACGACGCGCATCGCCTATCCCAACCGGAGCAGAGCTCCGGGGCATTA
>CAZQSR010000238.1:0-2892 GCA_964596145.1 uncultured Ignavibacteriaceae bacterium | reverse complement strand
CTCTCCCGGGTGTCCCTCACGAAATGAAAGCTATGATGACTGATTTCGTAATTGAAAAATTAAAAGAAACAGTAGATAAAAATAAAGTTTTTATTAAAAAGATAACTTTACTTACTACAGGAATTGGTGAATCTGCTTTATTTGAAAAACTTGGAGACTTCCATCAATTTCTTGGCAATGCAAAACTTGCTTTTCTGCCAAGTGAATACGGAACTAAAATCAGAATTACCGTTAAGGAAAAATCAGAAGATGAAGCAGTAAATAAACTTTACGAGATTGAACAAAAAATAAGAGCTTTAGCTGGAAGATATATCTATGGCAAAAACGATGAAGAGCTTGCTGAAAATATTGGAAGATTATTACTTGAACGTGGATTGACTATTTCAACAGCAGAATCCTGCACTGGAGGAAATGTTGCAAATTTAATTACCAATTTTAGTGGAAGCAGCAAATATTTTGAAAGAGGTGTAGTGGTTTACAGTAATGCTGCAAAAGTTGAAATACTTCACGTTGATGAAGACTTAATCTTGAACCATGGAGCAGTTAGCGCTATAGTTGCCGAGCAAATGGCAAAAGGAATTCGTTCTGTAAGTGGAAGTGATATTGGTATTGGTATTACTGGAATATTAGGACCTACAGGTGGAACAACCGAAAAACCTGTTGGAACAGTTTTCATTGCTTTAAGTGATATTAAGTCTTCGTTTGTGCAAAAATTTAATTTTGGTGATGATAGATGAATCAATAAATCAAGAGCTTCTCAGGCTGCACTGGATATGATAAGAAAATATTTACTTGGAATTACATTAGATGCATAGATTATTTATATCTCTAAATTTTCCAAATGAGATAAAAAAAATCATAACTGATACCAGAAAAAAAATTGATGTTGAACATTCCTTGTATAGATGGGAGAAGGAAGAAAATTATCACATCACTTTAAAATTTATAGGCAATGTACCAGAACTAAAATTAAACTCGATTTTAGAAAAAATATCATTTATAGAAAATTTTCCGGTTTTTGAATGCTCATTAAATCGTTTTGGTTTTTTCTACTCAAACAGGAAACCGAAAGTTTTATGGATGGGGATGGAAGTTTTACCTGAGCTCGAGCCTTTTGTTAAAAGATTGAATGGTAATCTTGTTGAAGTCGGAATTCCAGAAGAGGAAAAGTATTTTAAACCGCATTTGACAATTCTTCGATTAAAGGGGTTTGAAAACGAATTGTTTATTGAAAAATTTAAAGACTCTCACTTTGAACCAATTAATTTTACAGCAAGTGAAATTTCACTTATGGAAAGTAAACTCTTGCCTTCAGGAGCAATTTACAGAGAAATTAAAAAATATAAATTAAAATAGAAGGAATATTTATGAGTAACGATAAAGAGCAAAAATTAAAAATTATCGATGAAACAATTTCCAGTATTGAAAAACAATTTGGAAAAGGTACTATAATGAAGTTGGGCGATGGAGTAGTTCAACCAGTAGATGCAATCCCCACAGGCGCTTTGTCTCTTGACTGGGCTCTTGGCATTGGTGGAATTCCAAGAGGAAGAATTATTGAAATTTATGGACCAGAATCATCAGGTAAAACCACACTTTGCTTGCATATTATTTCTGAAGCTCAAAAGCTGGGTGGACTTGCTGCCTTTATTGATGCTGAACATGCTCTCGATACTAATTATGCAAAAAGATTAAATGTTGATGTCGCAAATCTTCTTATATCTCAACCAGATTACGGAGAACAGGCACTTGAAATTGTAGATACTCTTGTGAGAAGTAATGCAATAGATATTATTGTCATTGATTCAGTAGCTGCACTTGTTCCTCGTGCAGAGATAGAAGGTGAAATGGGTGATGCAATGATGGCTGTTCAGGCAAGATTAATGTCTCAGGCGTTAAGAAAACTAACAGGTGCAATTAACAGGTCAAAAACTGTTGTAATCTTTACGAATCAACTTAGAAGCAAAATCGGAGTGATGTTTGGTAATCCTGAAACTACTACAGGTGGTAATGCACTTAAATTTTATGCTTCAGTTCGTCTTGATATTAGAAGAATTGCTGCAATTAAAGATGGTAACGAAGTTATTGGAAATAGGACAAAAGTAAAAATTGCTAAAAGCAAAGTTGCACCACCATTTAAAGAAGTTGAATTCGATATTTTATATAATGAAGGAATAAATAAAATTGGTGATGTAATTGATTTAGCCACTAACTTTGGAATAATTAAGAAAACAGGGGCGTGGTTTACTTATGGTGAAGACCGATTCCAGGGAAGAGAAAATGTTAAAGCAAAAATGCAGGAAGATAGCCAACTCTATGATAAACTATTATATGAATTGAAAGTTAAACTTGGTATGATTAAAGAAGGAATCAAAGAAGAACAATCTGAAGCAGAAACTAAAGCTGCAGGAAAAGATAAAAAGAAAAAAGACTAAGCTTATTTCATTATGAAGATAATGCAAATTGTAAAAAAGGATAGTTCTAATGCCGAAATTTATTTCGATGGAGGAATTAAATTTGTAGTATCAAAAGAAGTTATATTTAATAATGGTCTTCGGAAAGATGATGAAATTTCTGAAGACCAATTTCTATTGTTGGAATATGAAAATCAGAAATATCTGACAAAGAAAAATGCTTTAAGACTTCTTGCAAGAAGGCATCATTCCATTTTCGAATTAAAAACAAAATTAAAACTAAAAAAGTTTTCGTCTAAAGTAATCGAAGAAGTGATAGCTGATCTTGTTAAATTAAATTTACTGAATGATTATGAGTTTGGTATCCTTTACACTAATGAAAGAATAAATCTTAAAAAATATGGTGTAAATAAAATTAAGTCTGATCTTATAAGAAAAGGACTAGATAATAATACTATCAAAAATATTATTGAAGAAG
>CAZQSR010000237.1:0-2913 GCA_964596145.1 uncultured Ignavibacteriaceae bacterium | reverse complement strand
TCCGGCTTGTTTTTCCATAATAGCGGTAAATTGAGAAGATATAAGAAAGTGTGTTCTATCCACCGGATCGCGCTGGTATTGTTCAGATAGAAACACAGGAGCATTGGAGAATCAAACACAGGTTGCGCGGGGCGGTATCACGTCTGTACCCGAGAGAACGGTTTAACGTCGGTTAGGTCGTGGGGATTACTGGAATTAATCAATTGGTTCTGAATTGCCCCAACGAAAATAAAATCTCTCTTAATTGAAATGGAATTTTTCTTTCAGTCACCTTATTAAAATAAAACGAGATTGGATAGAATGTATCTATTAAATTCAATTTTATTGCATTGGGAAATCGACATTCCTGATTATTTCTTTGAATAGAGTTAAGATCAAATTCATTCATTCTTTTACAGTAAATTCTATTTTTCTTCATACAATACACTGTTAATATTGTTTCAGGCCAATGGGAATAATAGTGATAAAAATCCTCCCAATCGATACAAAAATCATTCTCATTGTCAACAGTCGATGCTTTAATCTCTACCAGGTTTCCTGTGTTTTCTTCCCGGTCATACACAAATAAATCTGGAGATGCTCTTATCAATCGGATTGTACTATCATTACTTGGATGCGGACATAGATTGATTAAACTGGTTTTGTAATTTTCATATCCAAATGGAAAGACGATATAAGAATTCAATTGAAATAAACATTGAATAATACTCTCAGCGATATTTCCTTTGAAAACATTTAATTGGAACTCCGTGTTGGGGCCGATAACAAAACCAAGTGCACTTAATGGATTGGGTTCAATTCCTGTAATTTCAAAATAACAAGATTCACAAAACATCTCTTCATTAATATCATATAAAGAACGTGTTATTTTACCGCATTTACGACAAACCATAAGTTGTATTCTATTATTTATATTTAAATATCAATGGCTTACCAGCAATACCACGGGCGCAATATAATCGGAAGTTAGCAGTAACATGTTGCCAACTTAGGCTTTTAGAAAAATGAAAAGAGATGATGAACGCAAAACGCAAATATTACCCCCTAAACCTCTCTTTTGATGGCTATATCTCCTCACACCCCGATACCCCGCTATGCGAAAACTCAGGCTCAGGTTTCGATGGCGACGTTTTTGGAGACGTGTTAGGTGGGCGATAGTCGGCAGTGAAGTTACCCGGCGGTACGCTAAAACCGGATAATCCAATCGTCATCTTCTTTTGGTGGTCTTCTTTTCTTCTTGGTTGTCGTGGTGGGGGTTTTCTTTCGTCGGGGCTTTGGAGTATCATTATCAAAAATGCTGCTACCAGTCATAAAAGACGGAGCTTTACCACCAAACAATAAACTATCAATATCGTCATCCGGCTTGGGAAATTTCTTCTTTTTCGGTGCCGTTGATGCTTTCTTTGGTTTCCGCTTGGTTTCTGATGAATCATCAAGAAATGGAACATATGGTAACTGAGGTTGTTGATTACCACCGAAACCAAATCCCCCTGTATCATCAACAACAATCGGTCTATCTTTAAGAATGGCTCTAAGTTCTTTTTTAATTCTGTCTGACCGGGAGCTAACTTTCCCCTTCAGTGATGTTTTTGTAATATCCCTATTGGATGCCAGTCGATGGCAATTAGGGCATAATACAACGAGATTGCCCGGTGTGTTTTTATCAGTGCTGCCATCTGCTTTCGCTGCTTCTGAAATATGGTGAACATCAAGAATTGAATTATCAAATCGTTTATTACACGCTTCACATTTCCCGATAAGAGTTTTAATCTTGGTCTTTTTTGTAGATGTTAAAGCATCACGGGTTTTTTCTGAGTGTGTGCGATTATCATTGCCCCATCCAAACATGAAATCTTATATCTCAACCCATGTCATAAAAGCGTTGTATGAAAAGCGAATTATCAATTGGGAAGATACTTGCAATTGCATTCATCATATTTCTGGCAATTGTAATGGTCTATGCTTGGACACAATCACATTGGTAGCTGCAATAAAACCCCGCCGATAGAGAAATACCAAATCTCGATAGAAAGGGCGATTTTTCGCGGGGCGGGTGGGGGGAAAAGGTTCAAGTCTTTTATATCCCACGCATACCGTAAAGGGTTGGATTACAATAATCCAAAAGTCTAATATTCCATTAATATAACTACAACTTGATTTAGATGAAACGCGAGGAGTGTCCAAATTGTGGAGTGTTTTTAACTTCGCTCGACGTTGACAGATGTCCCAACTGCCGAATGAAAATCAATAAAGTAATTCTAACAAATGAAACAATGAAACCAGCTGGGTTTTTTATTCGATTGCTTGCCTATTTGGTCGATGCTTTTTTTGTAATTGCATTTGGATTTATGATTCTTGCTCCTATTTACTCGTTCTTAAAACTCCAGTATAACCCATTTACATTCACTCAAGAGGATCCCCTAATTGCATTAGGTTCTATCGGCATATTACTCCTAATAAACATATACTATTTTGCATTTGCAGAGAGTTCGCTTGATCAAGCAACAATCGGAAAAAACATATTTGGTTTAATTGTGGTAAACGAGAATGCAGAAAGAATGTCCTTTAAAAATAGTTTTGTCAGGTACCTTGGAAAAATGGTTTCTTCAATTATCTTGGGTTTTGGTTTTTGGATTATTCCCTTCTCAAAGAATTATCAGGGATTACATGATAAAATCGCTTCAACTTATGTAATTCATAAAAAAGAAGTAGACAAAACGACCAACATTGCAACTGCGTATGTGAATAATTGATTTTTTTTTAGTTCGCGGAAAATGGCGGAATCGGCAACATTACCGTTTTCGGTAAATTCCGCAAAAGCATCCGTGTGGAAAAAATATACGTGAAAAATCAACAGAAAAAGATATTTCAATAATTTGTACTGAAATATCTCTCTATCGTAAAATGGGAGAT
>CAZQSR010000236.1:0-2923 GCA_964596145.1 uncultured Ignavibacteriaceae bacterium | reverse complement strand
ATGTATTATAAGATATTGTTAAACAAGAGCTGCCTTATAAAAGGAGGATTAAGAATTCAATATCTTACTTCCTGATGCGCAGGGGAGCCCACTTAGCATGGGAAAATATGTTCAGGCAGTTTTATACTTCAGCGCCGGAGAACTTTAATCCGTCAACAAAAAATGAAGAAAATGCTCATGTCCAATACAGGCAATACTATTCGAAATAGGACAATTTCAATATTTATAGGTTTTGCAATTATCTGTGTGGAATTTGAAATTCAAAATTGTACCGGAGCGAACCTGAATCGCTGACGTGGAAGCAGAATACTGTAAATCCAGGCTTTGGACATTTCAAAATAATTAATATCTAATTTATGCTTCAGAAGTTGATCCATGAATTGCGAAAACCGCATATCCTGCTGTTAAAAATTCTTGTTAAATGTCCCTGTCTTGTCTCGGACAAATTATTTTTAAAGTATAAATTTAAAGTGTTAATGCATAAAGAGTTAAACCTGAGTGCTCCGAAAACCTATAATGAAAAATTGCAATGGTTGAAACTTTATGACCGAAAACCTGAATATTCGCGCATGGTGGATAAAGCAGAGGCTAAAAATTATGTTGCAAGTATCATAGGTCAGCAACACATAATTCCGACGTATGGAATATGGGAAAAGTTTGATGATATTGATTTTGAACAACTTCCTGATAAGTTTGTGCTAAAAACTACGCATGGTTGTGGTGGAGTATTAATCTGTAAAGACAAATCAAAACTCGACATTGTCGCTGCAAGAAAGGAAATCAACTTTAGTTTTAAGCATAACTATTTTGCCTATGGTCGGGAATGGCCCTATAAAAGTGTAAAGCCACGAATTATCGTTGAAGAATTTATGGTGGATGAAAGTGGGGTCGAATTAAAGGATTATAAATTCTTTTGTTTTGACGGGGAACCCAAAGCCATGTTTATTGCTACCGACAGGCCCCATGATACCCGCTTCGATTTTTTTGATATGGATTTTAAGCACCTGCCTTTTACCAATGGACATGATAATGCCACCAAAACAATACAAAAACCTCAAAATTTTGAGTTGATGATTGATTTGGCAAGGAAGCTTTCCAAAGGAATACCTCATGTAAGGGTTGATCTGTATAATATAAATGGGAAAGTCTATTTTGGTGAATTAACTTTTTTCCATTGGGGTGGAATGGTTCCTTTTGTGCCCGAGGAATGGGATTATACATTTGGAAGTTGGATAAATCTGCCCGGGATAAAACGAAAATAAGATATTTATATAACTGACAATATGCTTAAACCAGTATATTACATACTGCTGATTGTTGATCAATGAAGATGTGCTTTCTGATTCCTTCTGTGGCATCAGGAGGTATTGAAATATATTTATTGAGATTTTTACGGTTTTTGAAGGATGCTTCCGAAATAACTGTTATTGTCCGGAATTCAGATAAAGGAGAGTTGTATCACGAATATTTAGAAACTGGGGTGCATTTAAAGTTTTTACCCCTGGGTTATGTTAATCCTTTGAAAATATGGCGTCATTATCATTATTATAAACAGCAAAAGTTCGATGTGATTTGTGATTTTAACGCAAACTTTGCCGGAATACCAATGTTTTTGGGAAGCATCTTAAATATTCCGAAACGTATCTCTTTCTACAGGCAGGGAACCAATCATTTTCAGCCAGGGTTAATAAGAAATTGGGTCAATAGGTTGATGAAGTGGCTGGTATATAGGAATGCAACGAATATTCTTTCGAATTCTCAGGCTGCCCTTGAGTTTTTTTTTCATGATCGCAGCATTAACGACCATCGTTTTGAAGTGCTATATAATGGATTTAATTTTCAAGATTTCGAAATCGTGGAATCTAAAAGCGAGATCAGAAGAGAATTGAATATCCCGGTGGATTCTTTTGTGATTGGGCATATTGGGTGTTATGATAAGGCAAAGAATCATGAAGCCATTCTGAAAGTATTTCAAGAGATTATAAGGGAGGGATTGAATTGTACGTTGGTTCTTTGTGGTAGAGATACAGAAAAGCTGATTCCTGCATTAAAAGAATTGGGATTAGAAGATAAAGCGATTATTCTAGGATATCGGAATGATGTTCCTTTTGTATTAAAAGGGCTGGATTGTTTCTTATTCCCTTCTATAACAGAAGGCCAGCCAAATGCTTTGATAGAAGCGATGATTTCAGGAATTCCGATTGTATCTAGCAATATACCTTCCATTAAAGAATGTGTACCCAAGCAAGTGGAAAAGTTTTTATCCACACCTTCAGATACAGAAAGTCATGTTAGAGCGATTCTGAACATTGTTAACAATGTAGAAGATTTCAAAATACCTGTCGAACATTTAAGGATGTTTGAAAGTGAAGTAAATTTTGGGTTATTTAAACGAATTCTTTATGGAAAATAGAAAAGTATTATTTGTGCATGATGGCCCTATGTATTATAATCCTCAGAACAACACCTATTTTGGGGTCCATTATGATGATAAATTGGTAAACAGATATACATTTTTTGGTCAAAAAGTGACATTTTTAATGCGTTTGAAAACCATATTACATGAAGAAACAAAAAAGTACAATTTAATTAAATCGCCACAATTCTCATTTGTTGAGATTCCCAACTATAAATCAATTAAATCATACATAGTTAACCTAGGACCTGCTAGAAAAATAATTGAGGCGGCAGTTAAGGAAAATGACATAATAATTGTAAGGTTACCCAGTTCGGCGGGTGTAATTGCATTGAAAAAAGCACGTGAAATTAATAAACCAGTACTTGTCGAATTCGTTGCATGCGTCTTTGATGCGTTATGGAACTATGATTGGAGAGGTAAATTAATGGCTCATTATAAACTTTATAAATATAAAAAACTTATGAAACATAATGCACATACAATTTATGTTACAAAAATATTCCT
>CAZQSR010000235.1:0-2931 GCA_964596145.1 uncultured Ignavibacteriaceae bacterium | reverse complement strand
ATTCAAGGAAAAGAATACCAAAAATATGACGCAATTCTAGTTGATGAAGGACAAGATTACCATTACGAATGGTATTCAATGCTTAACAAGTATTTTTTGAGTAGCCGTGATGAAGTTTTAATTGTTTGCGACAAAAGACAAAACATTTTTGAACGTGAACTAGATTGGCTTGATAAACGTGTTACCAGAGAAGGACTTGAAAAATTCAAAGAACCATATATTGACTTAACTATAACTTTTAGACTTCCTAAAAAAGTTGCAGTAATGTCAAACGAGTTTAGTGAAGTTTTTGAATTAAACCAAGAACTAAAAGTAGGCAAGATAGAAGACAATCCTGTTTTGTTTCATTCACACCATATTGTTTGGCTAAACATTAATGAAGATGAATGGAAAGACTATATATTTAATTCATTTCTGCGTTTGAAGAAAGAAAGTTATAGTCCTTCCGATATTGTCATACTAATGCCAAATCATAAATTAGGAAAATTAGCAGTTGAATTATTCAAAGAAAAAAACATCGAGGTCAATCACGTTTTTGAAGAAGATACAGAAACTAGTTATCACCCACATAAAAGAGCATTTTGGATGGGTGACAGCAGACTTAAAATGTCAACAATTCATAGTTTTAAGGGATGGGAACTCCTAAATATCGTATTACTTATACCTGAAAAAGCTCCTGAAAGTAACACTAAACTCGATGCATTAGTTTACACAGCATTGACTCGAACAAGAGAGAATTTAATAATTTTAAATGCGAACAAACGTTATGAGAAATTTGGTGAAAAATTACCAAAAAAATGGAACGAACAATAAAAAAACGGCTGCTAACAAAGTGTATATGCCATAAGGGTTTCAGTGGGTATTCAAGCGTAGTCGCCCGCTCAAACTTTCGAATCGGTGGACATGAAACTGCCCCGCAATCCCTTACGGCATATACACTCGGCCGTTAGCGAGCATTAAAAACAAGAGATATGAAACATTTAGGACTTTACATTTTACTATTTTTTATTCTGATTTCTTGCAATAAAGATAGCGAACCGAAATTTATTAATGAAAATTCAAATGAAATTGTCAAGTATGTGATTAATGTATCAAACATGATAATAACCGATTATTCTAAATACATTAATGACAAACTAATCGAAACGACTTCATTTGAAAGAACATACTCAACAGTTGTGCGTTTGACCAAAGATCCAGAAAACAAAATAACGAACAAAAGGATTTTTATTTTAGGAAATGCAACTCTGGCAATTTCGGCTATTGACTCTAGTTATAGCGAAAATGGACTATATTCTGCACATATGGATTTTGAGTATGAAGGTGGTTATTTAATCAAAACCACTACCGTTTGGAATCGATTTGGAGATAATCCCTCATCTGGGCAACTAGTTACAACAAGAGTTATTGAAAATGGAAATTTAAAAAGTTCAACCGAAGCTTACCCGGGGTGGCCCTCGGGATGTACAGACTTTTTTGAATACAATAACAATATCAACAAGATAGATGTCATTGATTTTTCTAATGGAATTTCAGGTAAAATTGATAGAAATCTAATCAAACATGTATCATGGAACAATGGATGTCCTAGTGGCCCATCAAGTTCTATTGCATGTAGTGACTTTCAATATGTGTTAGATAGTAATGGGTACATAGTAAAGAAGGTTGAAACCTATACGCCTCCTTACAGTATGACTTTTTCCGATGTAGTGATCAGAACAGTAAAAACAACCATTTATGAATATAACCCTCGCTAACAACACCTACGCCCAATTGCGGGGTAGGAAAGCTATTTATGAGGTTGCTGGAATTGGATAAGTTGGTGACTTTTTATAACTTAGTGGGTATTATTCCGCAACTGGGCGTAGCTGCGGGCGTTATACACCATTTTAAAGAAAAAGAATATGGCAACAACAACAGCAATTATTTTAATTGGACAAGCCCACCAAAATCACAGTGGAATAATTCCAACACATTTAATTCGTTTAACTGAAAATGATAGACCCACTTTAATTTTACAATCAATCGAAGGTAACGAAGAGCCTATAATTATAATTCCTACAGTTGAAAACATGGTGGACGATATTTTCTTAATGATCTCTGTATTTATTACTAAAGAGCTAAACCCTGAAAAGGAACTTCAAACGAAAGAACGGAAAAGCTTATATGACATTTTGAGTGAACAAGAGAGATTTAACCTTTACGAAAAAGCAAAAGCTTCTTTTCAGAAAGACAAAATAAAAGTTGTTTTCAATTTATTAGATGGAAGCCATTTATTAAATCAATTAGATAAAATCAAGCAGTATCCCAGCGACTTTGAAGTGACTATCCCTCATTTAAAAAAAGAATTTAATGCTTGGTCTGGAAAGGTTGAATTTAAAGAGTTTTAAGAATGAAATATTCCAATGACCTAAGGGCTTTAGCTGACATTGTTCACAAGCTCAATAGAGCTGAAACCGAGAAGTATTTTGTTGATAAGTGTCAAAAATTATACTCAGCTTTGGAAAGCATTTGGGATTATACATTGAGGATGCAATAGTTAAAAACAAACTGAGCGAATGGGCTCAAAGACAACATCAGCAAGGTAGAATGTCAATTAATAATAAATTTTCAGAAACTGTTAACTCTCTTCTAACTTATGAGGACAAAAACAGTATAATAGAAAGTAAAGCATTTAAAGAAATTATCCATTTCACGCCAAGGATAATGAGCGATGCAGTTTTAGAAAGCCAAAGATACAATCCTGAAAATATTTCGATTGAACTACGCCAGGAAGCTTCTGTAACGCATAATAAATTGATTGAAAGCTACAATTATCCTTATCGAAAAATTGATATTTTAATTACAAATCTGTGCAAACTACTCTATGAGGTTAGAAGTAATATGATGCATTGTGGCAAAACACCTTATGGCCCTGACCCTGATAAAAGT
>CAZQSR010000234.1:0-2990 GCA_964596145.1 uncultured Ignavibacteriaceae bacterium | reverse complement strand
ACGATAATTTTGCAGGTTCAGGAACTGTGCTGAAGATGGCAAAACAGTTAAACCGTAAATATATCGGCAGTGAAATTGTAAAAGATTACTTTGATTTGATAGTTAAAAGGTTGAGCATTTGCCCTTACTCCAAATCAACCCTTTAACAACCCTACCAATGTGCTAATAAGCTCGTTAGTTTTTTCCTGAAATTGTGGTATTGGGTAACTTGATTGCAGGTTTGCAATGTCCTCTTCCAATGCCATTTGCATTTCCATGGTCAGTCCATCAAGCTCAAAAATTTGTTGGAGTGTGTCAAGACTGACGGCATTGAAATAGTCCTTTTCCTGATGTACAGGAAGACTAATCTCGTGTAATTGTTCCCAAAATAACTCGCTGTATTTCATTTTATTTCCTTTTTCAGAATGCATCATAGAATAAAAGAAGACCTTATCAAATTCATCGGTTGAATCAACATAATCAGTTTCTGTAACCAGTCTTTGCATGATTTCCTCAGTATTGAACTCTTCATACTCCACCCGGTAAATGAAATCGTATGATTTGAAAACACTTGCAAAGATTTGCTCAACTTCCTTCCTTTTGTTTATTGGGTATACCAGTGAATCGTGCCGTGTAAAGCAATTAATTCTTGCTCTTTTAGCCTGTTGCCAGATATTATCAATGAATATCTCGGCTTCAACTCTCTGAAGTCCAATTGCAAACTGGCTATAGCCATATTTTTCTTTGAAATCATTAATCATTCCAATAACAGTCGGATATAAATGCCGGAACTGACGCACAAGTTCGTTTTCAGGCTTGGGTTTTGAAAATACCGTTCGAAAAGCAATGCCTTTACCGTGAGCACGCTGTGGCAGGTTTAATTCGCTTTTGATTATGGAATAAAAGTCATGCAACAGAGCATCACACAAAAAATGGTAAACATCATTTGTGATGTAATCATTGATGATAGGATTAGCTGGATTTAAACCTTCTTCAGGGAGTTCATCTTTATGCCCTTCCAATACCCTTACAATACCAGCAACAAAGGATTTTGCCTGTTTCTTCTTGAACTTGGCTATCAGTTCTTCTCCTGAATGGTTCAGGTAGTAGTTTAGCAGGTCGGCAAATAGAGTAAACTGGCTGCATTTCAAATCGGCTTGCTGAATATAATGTCCGTTGATACGTATAAACGGAAGTAAAGCCGTTGGAAGTGATGATAATTTACTGTATACCCTGAGAGTGTTTCGATTCCGGCTGAAATTGAAACTGTCAGGCAGGAAACTCTTTACCTGCCACTTGTAATGCGTTGACAGATTTTGGATGGCAAGACGAATGAACTGCTCTTCGTCAGCAATAACAAATTTGTCTTTATAGTACAACAGTTTCTTGACCTGCTCATCTGCAATCCTCTGTGCAGCTTCAATACTCATATGACTCGAAATAAATCCATCGTCACCTCGGTAAATTCGCACCAGTACAGGAAGGGTGTTGGGTACACCTTCTATGTAATCATTGTTCAGATAGTCTTTGACAACATCAGATATATTATTTACAATCCATTTCAGTGCCCTACCCTTCTGCATCTGTATTAGTTCGGGTTTTATGCCAAGTTTGGTTATTGCATCCTTGTCAGTTGCGGTTGCATCTACCATATCTGATGACAGGCTTTTGGATACTGTCCCGGCATATCGAACAACTGTGCATTCATCATGAAGATATTCAGGATGAATTCTATAACCCATAACACGAGAGGAAGCTCCGAACTCATCAACATAAACAACCCAATCCTTTTGAATCACCTGCGCCTTTACAAGCTTGTCAATGTATAGTGAATAATGTGACCCAATCGTGGTACGCCAATATTCAAGAGATAACGGTGAGTAGTGAAGATATGACGCATCATCTGACATTTGATGTTTATAAATCAATCCAACAACCAACAGAAAGTTATCATGTGTTCTATAATCCCTTACAGAGGAAGTTAAATCTCTTATAATCTTAACAATCCCTTTAGGAAGATATTCAGAATGAAATTTTAATTTACTCATAAGCCAACAACAACAATCAATAATAATAATAAGATAAGATGTCCATGTTTATATCCAAAACTCATGAATTCCGTAACCGAGTCTCGCCACATATAATTATTATTCAATATTATACAGGAAAATAATTTGGTTGAACACAAAGATATCAATTTTGAGATTTGGTCACTGGAATGATTAAGACTTGGTCAAAGAACGAGGAAACACATATTTGTATTAACCTTTTATATAAAATTAAATATGAATACATTAAAGCATTATAACTAATGTAATACATTAGATGAAGCATGTATTAACCTGAAATACCATTAATAAAGGTTTCGACAAAACCCAAAATCTTTTTCAGGATTCGTTCACCGATTGTTTTCCGTTGAAGCAGAGTTGGCTTTTCATCAATAAGCAAATCCAAAATTTCGTCCCGCATTGGCTCTTGTTCTGAATACAGGTAATTTTCAATCAGTGCCTGTGTCCTCTCTTTCGACAGTTTTTCTTCATCCACCAGCTTCACGAAGGCTTTCTCCTGCTCAACTGTCCAGTATTTTTCAAATTCCTGAGGAATATCGTCCGTGTCCAAAATGATTGGCAGGTTTTCCCGGATGAACTTTTCAATAAGTTCCTTTTTGCTCCTTAACTGCATTTCGGTGTTCAGCAGGTTGAATATTTCTTTTTCAATCTGCTCTGCATCTTTCTTTTGGTTGGCTTTAAGCTTAATAAGCAGCCGGATGATGTAGGCAACATTTATTTCGTCACGGTGAATAAGCTCCAGTTCAAAATCTACATCCTCAAGGATACTGACTTTTTCCTTCGCATGGTCGCTTTTCACTTTATCATGCAGGTCGAGATACTTACTCTTATAATCTTCGAACTGCTGTTCAGTCATGGACAAATCTCCCCACTTGAAGTCGGAGAAGGATGCCAGTACGTTTTTTATGCGCATCAAATCCCTGAAGGCGATGATGAATTTCA
>CAZQSR010000233.1:0-3039 GCA_964596145.1 uncultured Ignavibacteriaceae bacterium | reverse complement strand
TAAATTTCGGATATTTGAATAACCGGAGAGGTTTTTGCGCAGACTCCCGTTATGGGCTATAATAAAGACTAGACAGAAACAATAGACTGACAATGAATTTACCGCAAAAACATAGACAGGAAACCGAAAGACTGATAAAAGAACTTTCATCTACTGATGAAGGAAAAAAGAAAATTGCTCGTTGGATACTTGAAGACGGATATTATCCAGAACCGTATGTTTTACCTCCGTGCTTTAAAATAAGTGGTTTTGAGTTACAACAAGAGAAATTTGAGAAGAAAGGTTATACAGACAAAAATTGGAAGTCTGAGAACTTAGCGACTATATCATTCCCTAAAACAGGACTTATTCAAAGAGTATTTGGGATAATTCACCCACACAGATATCACGATATTGTTTGGGAATTAATTAATAATTGGGACAAACTTTTATCAATTCTTTTTAATCAAAACAATGAGATTTATTCATACAGTTTTCCAATAGCATTGACTATAAACAAACAGGGGAAACTGCGTTCAGGGCGAATGATTTATGAATTTCTTGAAATGGCAGAAAAAGACTTAGTTGCAGAAGCATATAAATACAAACTACTGACAAAGATAGATATAACGAATTTTTACAATTCTGTTTACACCCACACTATTGCTTGGGCTTGGTGTGGTGACAGGTACGAAGCCTTGGCAGATACTGAATTTAATTTTACAGGCTCTAAAATTGATAAACTAATTCAGTATTCAAATGACAAACGTACAAATGGAATACCTGTTGGCCCTGTCCTTAGCGACTTAATTGTTGAAATAATATTATCCGAACGAGATACAGTCATAACAAAAAAGATAAAAGAACAAGGAATTAACTTTTTAGCAACACGTTTTAAAGACGATTACCGCATATTATGTAATTCGCAAGAAGATAGCGATAAAATTATCAGAATTATTATTGACACTTTAAATGATTATAATTTGCAAGTAAATGAAGCTAAAACGAAAACCGTTTCATTGCCCGAAGGACTTTACCGTCCACATTCAATTAAATATGATATTTTCTCTTTGAGAAAAATTCCTTCAGAGAAAATTCCGTTCAAAAAGTTTGAACATACACTTCTTAAAGCATTAGAAATTCACAGGGAACACACGGGCACAAGTCTTTTAGAAAAATTTCTTGGTGAATTGATTGATAACAACAGAGACAAGGCAATTAATGAGCGACTATTAGTTGAGTTCGCCAACCCAAACATACCGGAGGATGCCCATAATTATTCAAAAGTCAAGAAGAAAAACATAATGAAAACAATAAGCCTTTTGATGCTTCTTAAAAATGAATCATCAAAGAGTTTGGGTAAAGTATTGGCTATTATTGAGTGCTTAATCTTTGATGAAGACAATAAGTGGCTTCGGGATGAAGAATATATATTAGATGTTTTTCTAATTGAGATTGAAAAGGCAATACTTAAAAATTCAGCCTTTGAACTTTCTTGGTATTTATATTTTTGCTGTCGTCATACTATTGAAATTGATTTGCTACGCCTTATCAAAACTTTAAATAAACAAGGCAAACTCAAGAGTACCCAAAGCCAACTTGAGATATTAAGAAATCCGTTCATTGCTACTTTAAGGAACAAAATTCCCGCAAAACAAGATGGTTGTCCAAATCCTTTTGGAGACAAATTGATTTCTATTGAATTATTCAAACAAGCAGAAGAGTTAAAAGATGTATTTCTAATTAACTACTTAGATGTTTTTAATCGTGCAGAACCTGAAAATTAAAAAATAAACACGTGAAGCAACTTGTTACAATCGCATTTATTCTATTAACAACTTCTCTTTTTGCTCAATCCACTTCGTGGAATGAGTATAAACTGAAAGAACATTGGAAAACTAGCGGTACAGACGAAATTGAAGGTATTTATGAACTTGTGGGTGGCAACTATTCCGCTGCAAAATATAAAGTTGCCCTAAAGAAATTAAACTCAGCAAATTATCAGCTCATTTTTCTAACTTCTGATTATTTTGAAAATAGGTATTTATGGAAAGAAGGTGATTTGAAAGCCAATTTAGAACTTACAGCATCCGCATATCTTTTTAAAGCGAAATGGTATCAATCCAATAAAAGCATAAATTCAGGAGTTTATGTGTCATTTGAAAAAGGCACTATGGCTGTAATGACAGATGATGGTCGGAAAGATTTGTTTTTAAAACTTTATCCAACTGCTGCTGATAATATATCTTCATCTCCAAGTCAATTAATTCCTAGAGTTTCATCAGGTACTGGGTTTGGTATTTCATCCAATGGCATTATTATAACAAACTTTCACGTTATTGATGGTGCTAAAACAATTAAAATTCGTGGAATTAACTCTGACTTTAACAAAACCTATAAAGCGAAAGTGCTTGTTTCTGACAAAAATAATGACCTCGCATTAATTCAAATTGATGACTATAGTTTTACTTCACTTGGCACAATTCCTTACACCATTAAAACAGGACTTGCTGGAGTTGGAGAGAATATATTTGTTTTAGGCTATCCGTTAAGAGCAACAATGGGTGACGAGATAAAACTAACAAACGGAATAGTCAGCTCTCGGACAGGTTTTCAAGGTGATATAACCTCATATCAAATTTCAGCACCAGTTCAACCAGGAAATAGTGGCGGGCCTCTTTTTGATAGTCAAGGAAATTTAATAGGAATAATAAATGCAAAGCACGGTGGAGCAGAAAATGCTTCTTATGCAGTCAAAACAAATTATTTGACAAATCTTATTGACTTATTACCAAATCCACCAAGACTTCAAACGGTAAATTCATTGACAGGTAAAACGTTGACACAACAGGTAGAAATATCAAAGAAATTTGTGTATATAATTGAAACAGAATGAATAAATTACAGCCCATAACATCGTATATAAAACATTTGGCAGTCAGTGGGTTATCGAACGTTTTCGCTCGTATCAAAAGTAGTTGTAACTTGACAGGAAAGTGCTTCGAAATGCCAAACGTTTCATATACGTGCCCGTTATGGGCTATAATAAAAAAAATCAAA
>CAZQSR010000232.1:0-3054 GCA_964596145.1 uncultured Ignavibacteriaceae bacterium | reverse complement strand
CAAAATTATTGATGTCGTTAGTGACGAAAAACCAAATAATAAAGGTGAGGTTTGGTATTCGCTTCATTTAGAAAATGGTTGGATATATCGCCGTTCGAGCAAAACACCTTTATTTGATTGGAAAGATAAAGTTCGCGACTTTATTGTAACTACTGATTTAAACGATGATGGCTCGATAAAAACAGATAAAGATGGAAATGAAAAGCGAAGTTTTCGCGCTCCAAGCGAAGACGATTGGACTTTGCTAAAAAAGAAGACCGAACAGGAAATTAACAAGTCCGATAAAACCGTCGGTGCCTACATTTACGAAAACTTATTACAAAATCCTTCACAAAAGATTAGAGGCAAATTGGTTCGCACCATTGAACGAAAATTTTACAAGGAAGAGTTAATCGCCATTTTAAAGAAACAGATTGAATTGCAACCGGAGTTATTTACTGAAGATTTATATAACGACTGTGTGCGTGAACTATACCGGAATAATGAAGCTCAACAACTCATTTTGAGCAAACGTGATTTCGTTCATTTGTTTGTAGAAGACATTATATTTTACCAACGGCCGTTAAGAAGCCAAAAATCATCTATTGGGAATTGTCCGTTTGAGTTTAGGATTCATAAATCTGAGGACGGGAAAAAGGTAAAAAAATATTTGAAAGTTATTCCAAAATCGCACCCTCTGTATCAGGAATTTCGTTTGTGGCAATGGTTAACGAACCTCAAGATATACAGGAAAGAGGATGATGCTAATGTTACAACTGAATTTTTGAAAAGTACAGAGGATTTCGTTGCCCTTTTTGATTTCCTGATGACACAAAAAGAAGTCGGGCATAAAGACATTATGAAGCATCTAGCTACACCAACATTAAAAGAGAAATTTCCAAATGTAAAACCAGCAGTATTTAACAAGGAAATCGATAAAGAAATTGCAAAATATCGCTGGAATTATGTTTTTGACGATTCAAAAGAAAAAGAAGAAGACAAATCGAAGAAATATCCTTGCAATACCACCGGTTACGAAATAAGGCGAAGATTAGGAAAAATAGAAAATGTTCCTACTGATTTTCTTGAAACTACGGATACAAAGGAGGTAGAAATTAGAAAGGGGCAGAAAAAAGGGCAAAAGATAACTGTATCACTGGGAACACGAGAATATCAACTTTGGCACATTATCTATTCAGTAACCGACAAGAAGGAATACGAAGCAGCTTTAAAATCCTTCGCGAACAAATACAAGTTGGATGAAAACTCTTTTGTAGAAGAATTCAGGAAGTTTGCTCCATTCCCAAGCGAATACGGAGCTTATTCCGAAAAGGCTATCAATAAACTACTGCCATTAATGAGACAGGGGAAGTATTGGAATTGGAACATAATTGATGCTAAAACACAAAGCCGAATTCAAAAGATAGTTTCAGGAGAATACGATGAAAACATCAAAACCCGCGTCAGAGAAAAAGCAATAAATCTTACTGATAATAATCATTTTCAAGGGTTGCCTATTTGGTTGGCGAGCTATGTAATTTACGACCGCCATTCTGAAGCTGACATAGCAGGTAAATGGAATTCCGTTGCCGAATTGGAACAATACATTGAAGACTTCAAACAGCATTCTCTACGTAACCCGATTGTAGAACAAGTTGTAACTGAAACATTACGGGTTGTCAGGGATATTTGGAAGAAATACGGACAAGGTGCAAAGGACTTTTTCAGCGAAATTCACATTGAGTTAGGCCGCGAAATGAAAAATACTGCTGATGACCGCAAATACATAACGGAACAAGTGACCAATAACGAAGCCACAAATCTGCGGATTAAGGCACTGTTGGCGGAATTGAAAGAAAACTCAGACGGCAAATTACTCGTTGATAATGTTCGTCCGCACTCCCCGTCACAACAAGATGTTTTGAGAATTTACGAAGATGCCGTATTAAACTCTACAGCCGAATTGCCCGAAGATATTGCCAAAATCAGCAAATCGGCGCAGCCCAGCAAGACAGAACTTCAACGTTATAAGTTATGGCTGGAACAAAAATATCGTTCTCCTTACACCGGAAGTGTAATTCCTTTAGGTCGGCTGTTTACAGAAGATTATCAGATCGAACACATTATCCCAAAATCACGTTATTTTGACGATAGTTTCAATAATAAAGTGATTTGCGAAGCTGCTGTAAATCAATTGAAAGACAAACAGCTTGGATGGGAATTTATAAAAAATCATCATGGCGAAAAAGTTGAGTGTGGAATGAGTAAAGTGGTAGAAATTTTTACCAAGGAAGAATATCAAGCTTTTGTAAAAGAGTATTATGCAAAAAATAAAACCAAACGTCAAAACTTATTATTAGATGAAATTCCCGAAAAAATGATTGCGCGGCAAATGAACGACACACGCTATATTAGCAAGTATATTTCGTCACTGCTGTCAAATATTGTTCGTGCTGATAAAGAAGACGATGGCGTCAATTCAAAAAATCTGATTCCGGGTAATGGAAAAATCACAACAGCGTTGAAACAGGATTGGGGCTTAAACAACGTATGGAACGATTTGGTTATACCTCGTTTTATGCGAATGAATGAATTAACTAAGACAAACGATTTCACTTCAATAAATCAAGAAGGGCATACTATTCCTGCTATGCCACTCGAATTATCAAAAGGTTTTCAAAAGAAGCGTATTGACCACCGCCATCACGCCATGGATGCATTAGTTGTTGCGTGTATGACAAGAGATCATGTTCAATATTTGAACAATGAAAATGCTAAATCTCAAAAATTCCATTTGCAACAAGGTCTTGCAAGAAAACTACGCAGATTCGAGGTTGTTGAGATTTCAAAAATGAAAAAAAATGAAAAGGGCTGTTGGGTGAAGGGTGAAGAAAAAATTGAAAAAGAAGTTCCTAAAGAATTTTTCAAACCCTGGTACAACTTCACCGTTGATGCAAAAACTGCTTTGGAAACAGTTGTGGTTAGCTTCAAGCAGAACCTTCGTGTAATTAATAAAGCAACCAATAATTATCAAAAATGGGTTATCAAAAATGGAAAAAAAGTAAAAGAACCCAT
>CAZQSR010000231.1:0-3067 GCA_964596145.1 uncultured Ignavibacteriaceae bacterium | reverse complement strand
AAAAACAGGACAGCTTGAAATCCCAACAGACACTTTAATTCCCTCTTGGCAACGTAATTTTTTGCATTGTAATAGCTTAGTCTTTCAGTTCAATATTAACGGAAAATATACAAAGCAAATTTTCCATTGCCCTTGGGGACAAAAAGACAGCGTAGAATTTAAAAGCATTATTTTGGACAATTACGAAACCTTGAAATCAACTTTTCAGCTTGACTCTATTTATGACAGTTTTGAAGGTAAATTACCCAAAGGAAAAACATACTCTCGTGACGGATACAGAATGATGTACAAAATGACTGACCAACAATCAGAAAATTGGAAGAAAGGTCAAACTCAAAGAGACTTTATGAAGTCTGTAAAAGACACAATTGATAGTTATATAAATTCAGAACTTCAAAAACAAGATATTAAACTGAGTGGAATCGACTGTTTTGAAGATTATCGATTGACTTTTGGAAAGAATGGTAAATTAAAAAAGGTAACTCTTTCTGATTACGACAAACCTACTCTTAAAAAATCACTTGGATTAGGCGACTATCTTGCCGACAAAAAAGAAATCAGAAAATGTAAAAGGAAAATAAAACAAATATTCAGCACCATTGACTTGGGTTTTCTGAATTTAGAAACAGAAATTTATCGGACTTTTAGTTTTGACCATAAAAACGAATATCAACTTAGAGACGACACAATATATTGACAATGGAAAGAAAAACGCCCTATAACAGCCGTTTTGCAAAAGCGGGGGTTTCGTGCTTCTATGAAAGTGAAGTGCTAAATTCAAGTTTTGTGTATCTTATGAAGTTTAGTGCTAAAAGTCCCCGCCTTCGCAAAGCGGCAAAACGTTGGCTACAATGCTTAAAATCCGTGGCCAAAACACATTACCGTTAATATTTAACAAATAAATAGAAATAATTAACTATTTTAACCCTATAAACCAAATAGTATTGTACATTTGCGTTAAACTTTAACGGTACAGCCATGTTAATTAGATTTATTGCCAAGAACATATTCTCTTTTAAAGAGGAAACTGAATTTAACCTTTTCCCTAATAAGACACATCGTCTAGCACATCACAAGATCGCTCACAACGATATTGACATATTGCGTCTAAGTGCAATTTATGGCGCAAATGGCTCTGGTAAGTCCAATCTTATTAAAGCAGTCTCATTATTAGAATCAATGATTGAAACTGGTAAGCTCGATAATGAAATGGACGAAATTAAGTTTAAGCTTTGTTCAGAAAATGATCAAATTCCAATTTCACTAGGGATTGAATTTTATACAAAGTCAAAAATTTATTATTATTCAATAACATTTGACAAAAATATTATACTAAATGAATACTTGGCAGAGAGCAAGAAAGATAATGATATATTAATATTTGATAGAAATAATGAAAATGATATTCAAACAATAACTTTTTTTGAGGGATATACAAGTTCTGATAAGAACAAATTATTTGTTGATGTTTTAGCCGAAAAACTATTACAAAAGAACGAATTGTTACTGTCATTTCTTAACTCTAAATACAAAGAAGAGTTTATAGATATTAGTACCGTTTTCGATTGGTTTGCCGACACTCTTGTTATTATTAAACCTGATGCAAGACCAGGTGGAATCGCTCATCTTTTGGACACAAACCTTAGTCTGAAGAATTTTGCCGAAAGTTTTATTTCAAATCTTAACACCGGAATTTCTAAAATCAGTGTTGATAAGAAAAAATTTGAGGAGTTTGTTGGAAGCTCAGACAAAAAGAGAATAAAAGATATTTTAGATGATTTAAAAAAAGAACCTAATTCTCTTTCTACTTTGATTCATACAGAAACTGGTGAAGAAGCAACAGTAGTATTAGAGAATGAAGAAGTATCTGTTAAGAGATTAATTACTACTCATATAAACGACAAAGGATTTGATGTTGATTTCTCAGTTGGAATGGAATCAGATGGAACTAAAAGGCTAATAGACTACATTCCTGCCATTAATGGCATAATAAATGAAGATAGTGTTTATTTAATAGACGAAATTGAACGCAGTATTCATCCAATCACAATTAAAGAAATAATCTCTAAAATATCTTTAGACAAATCAGCAAAAGGTCAGCTAATATTTACTACACATGAATCTTGTCTTCTTGACCAAGAAATATTAAGACCTGATGAGATATGGTTCACTCAGAAAGACATTGATGGGGCGTCCAAATTATATTCGTTAAGTGATTTCAACATTCACAACACAGCAAATATCGAAAATGGTTATTTAAATGGGCGATATGGAGGGATACCATTTTTATCAAATTTACAAGACTTAAATTGGCACAAAGATGAGGTATCTATCTAGAAATAAAGTATATCATAAATTAGAAATTCAAAAAGATGCTAAGAAAGTATATATCTTCTGTGAAGGGGAAGAAACAGAAGTAAGGTATTTTAAGTATTTTCAGGGATTTTCATCAAATATTGATATTATACCTTTTCCAAATGATAATGGGAAATCAGATCCTTTAAAGCTTAAAGAAAATGCAGAATTGCTTTTTTTAGGAAATGAAACTACTGCTCCAAAATTCAATTTAAGTATTGAATACAAGGATGAAATATGGTTTGTGATTGATACTGATAGATGGAATGAGGGTGACAAAATTCAATTGTTAAAAGATTTCTGTATATCTAAAAACACACATAGTACTCAATGGTTTACAGTACAAAGTAATCCTAGTTTTGAAATATGGCTTTATTATCATTTCAATGTTTCCAAACCAGTAGAACTTGAAGTTAATAAATTCAACACTTTTAAAGAGTACGTTAACAATCAAGTTAAGGGTGGTTTTGACAATCGTAGTATGCCTGTTGAACTTTCAATTGCAATAGAAAATTCTCTGCGAAACTTTGAAGTTGAGAATGGCCAACCAAAAGTGTATTCAACAGAAGTTCATATTTTAGGACAGGTAATACTCTCTTTTGTAAATGAACAACTAGAAAAAGCTAAAGAAATGATGAGAAATCAGAAAGCACTGTAGCCAACAAATAAGACTTAAACGCAGTCGCTGAGTAAAAAGCAAAAATCGCAGCCG
>CAZQSR010000230.1:0-3136 GCA_964596145.1 uncultured Ignavibacteriaceae bacterium | reverse complement strand
CGGTTGTGATAAGCGCTGAAAGCATCTAAGCGCGAAGCACGCTTCAAGATTAGGTTTCCCTCCGCTTCATGCGGACTAAAGACTCCTTGTAGATTACAAGGTTGATAGGTTGCAGGTGTAAGCTTAGTAATAGGTTTAGCTGAGCAATACTAATAAGTCGTGCGACTTAATCATTTATTTTATTTAGTTATATTCAAAAATGCTTTTTGGCTCAACTCTTTCTTCTTTCGTTATTTTATGAGTTTTTTCTGGTGATTATAGCTACAGGGAAACACCTCTTCCCATTCCGAACAGAGAAGTTAAGCCTGTAAACGCCGATGGTACTGCATGCGCAGGTGTGTGGGAGAGTAGGTAGTTGCCAGGATTTTATTTTAAGCCTCTTTTTACAGAGGCTTTTTTATTTTAAATATTTTAGCTACTTATTTTCAATTGATTTTTTATTCTTTATTGTTCCTTTCTTATGTCCATTTTTTAATTAAACGAAATATTAATATTTTTAAGGTAATTATTCGGAATTTAGTTTTTATGTCGAAGTATAAAGTAAAATTTGTTTGTTCTCAATGTGGTTATGAATCATTAAAATGGATAGGGAAATGCCCACAATGCAACAACTGGAATTCTTTCATTGAAGAAATTATTGAAAATAGTAAAACGAAGCACACAACAATTGTTTCGAGATACAAAGCTGAAAAAATTACTGAGATAAATTCATCAATTTCAAAACGAATGAAAACTAATATAGAAGAGTTTGATAGAGTCTTAGGAGGGGGATTAATTCCTGGCTCAGTAGTGTTAATCGGCGGTGATCCCGGAATTGGAAAATCGACACTGGTTATGCAAGCAGCTTCCACATTGAATAGAGAAGTTCTTTATGTCTCCGGAGAAGAATCTATTGAACAAATAAGTATGCGTGCGGACAGATTAAAAGCAAAAAAAGAAAACATTTTTGTTCTTTCTGAGACTGAATTAAATAGTATTTTTTCTATAATTGAAGAAAAGAAACCTGATGTTGTTGTTTTTGATTCAATACAAACGATTCATAATAATGATTATGATAATTCAGCAGGTACTGTAACACAAATAAGAGAATGCACTTCATTAATAATGGAGAATGCAAAAAAAAATAATTATGCAACAATAATTGTTGGACACGTTACAAAAGAAGGTATTATTGCTGGTCCCAAGCTTCTGGAACATATTGTAGATACTGTAATTCAATTTGAAGGAGAAAGTAACCGTTCTTATCGAATACTTCGTGCTATAAAAAACAGATTCGGCAGTACAAATGAAATTGGAATTTTTAATATGGAAGAACAAGGGCTTGTTGAAGTTAAAAATCCAAGTGAATTATTTATTGGTGATAGAGATAAGAAAATTTCAGGCTCTGTTATAACTTCTTCCATTGAAGGAACCAGACCGGTATTAATTGAAATCCAGGCGCTGGTTACACCATCAAATTTTGGTAATCCACAGAGAGTAACAACAGGATTTGATGCAAGAAGACTTTCAATACTTTTAGCTGTTCTTGAAAGAAGAGCTGGATTTAAAGTATCTGCTACAAATGTTTTTCTTAATGTAACGGGAGGATTAAGAATTTTTGAACCTGCTGTTGACCTTGCTGTATGCTGTGCAATTGCATCAAGTTTAACTGATAAAATATCTGATACAAATACAGTTGTAATTGGTGAAGTTGGACTAGGCGGAGAAATAAGGAATGTAGGTTTTATTGAAAAACGTATAAATGAAGCAATTAAACTTGGATTTAAAAGAGCAATTATTCCTGAGAAGAATAAAAAAGAATTAAAACAAATTTCTTCATTTCAAATTATTGCAGTAGAAACATTAAGTGAGGCAATTCACTTATTGTTAAGATAATATTTTGATTATCAAAGATTAAATTGTAAGTTTGAATAGGGTGATTTCCCTATTTTATTTTTTCATTTATTAAGGTTCAACTATTGAATAGCAAAATCTTCATCGGCAGTCTCTCTTACAACGTTGATGATGCGAAACTTAAAGAAACTTTTGAGCCATTCGGAAAAGTGGTATCTGCAAAAGTTATTAGAGATCGTGACAAAAACCGTTCTAAGGGATTCGGATTTGTTGAGATGCAAGAAGCAGAAGATGCTAAAAAAGCAATCGAAGCTCTCGACGGAAGCGAACTTAACGGGAGAAAAATTACCGTTAATGAAGCTAAACCAAAAGCATAATAAATTTGAATTGACTGGAGGCGTTCTTCTTGAACGCCTTTTTTATTTCAGGTCTTTTGTTCTTTCTTCTTAGCAGCAGGAAATAGGATATTATTCAAAATAAGTCTGTATCCAGGAGAATTCTTATATAAAATAAGTTGTGTAGGTGGATCACCAACTGCATGCTGATAGTCTTCAGGATCGTGTCCTCCATAAAAAGTGAAAGTGCCTCTTCCAAAATTTCCGTGAATATATTTTACTTGGTTTGTTCCTTGTTTCTCTCCAAGTATAATAACAGATTTTTTTATTAACTCTTTTCTGAAGGCAGTCGTTTGTCCCATAAACCCTTTTACAACATTTACATGATCTTGTGTTAACATCGTTGGAACAGGATCGTATTTGGCAGAAAAATCGAATAAAGTGAAATAATCATTTTCCTGGCTTCCTACTTCAATAGGTTGAATGTCAATGTCACTATATTCATATACATAAGGGTTCATTTCAAGTTTGAAATTTTCGAAGGCGAGTGTATTTGTAAAATCTAATTTTGATTGTGCATCTGGATCGGGTGCATCCCCATCATACATTTTGTCACAAATATCACAATTAATCGCTGCAAGTGCTATGTCGTAAGAATCTGTTGCCGAACACATTGCAAACAAAAATCCTCCTTGACCAATAAAGTTTTTTATTCCTATTGTAACAGCTCGCATCATTTCAGAGACTTTTCTAAAACCAAGTCTGCGAGCATCATTTTCATATCTTACCTGTTGATCAATATACCATTGAGCTGATGCATAACTTGCATAGAATTTACCATATTGACCAGTGAAATCTTCATGATGCAGATGAAGCCAATCATACTTTTCAAGATCACCTTTAATTATTTCTTCATTCCAGATTTTGTCATAAGGTATTTTTGCGTATTCAAGTACAAGTGTAACAGC
>CAZQSR010000229.1:0-3141 GCA_964596145.1 uncultured Ignavibacteriaceae bacterium | reverse complement strand
CAGCTTCGTTTCTGCAATAAAGCCCACGGATGAAACGATCACAGCGTCCTCGGGTATCCCGAATTTCGAAAACAGCCGGCCCTTATCCACGGGATTTGCTGCCGCAGCATACGCGAGATTGATTTTTCTGCATTCAGTTTTTCTCTCATCTGGTCAACATAAGCAAGTTTAACTGTATCACCAATTTTTATATTACCACTATCAGGATTTTCCATACCGGTAATTAATTTAAAGAAAGTAGTCTTACCAGCTCCATTTGGTCCAATTATCCCAACAATTGCACCTGCAGGAATTATACAATTAAGTTCTTCAAATAAAATATTATCACCATAAGATTTGGAGACATTCTCAAATTCAATAACAACATTTCCAAGTCTTGGTCCTGCAGGAATAAAAATTTCTAATTCTTTATCCTTCTGTAGCCCCGATTTTTGTAAAAGATTTTCATACGCTGTTACTCTTGCTTTTGATTTTGCATGTCTAGCTTTAGGTGACATTCTAATCCATTCAAGTTCTCTTTGCAATGTTTTTTGTCTTTCACTTTCCTGTTTTTCTTCAAGTGCTAATCGTTGCTGCTTTTGTTCAAGCCAAGAAGAATAATTCCCTTTCCATGGAATACCTTCACCTCTGTCAAGTTCAAGAATCCATCCTGCAACATTATCCAGAAAATACCTATCGTGGGTAACTGCAATCACTGTACCTTCATATCTTTGAAGATGATGTTCAAGCCATGCAACACTTTCTGCATCAAGATGGTTTGTTGGTTCATCAAGCAATAAGATATCTGGTTTTTGAAGTAACAATCTGCATAATGCGACACGTCTTCTTTCTCCGCCAGACAACAGACTCACCAACATTTCAGGTGGAGGGCATCTTAATGCATCCATTGCCATATCCAGTCTGGAATCAATATCCCATGCATTCAGTGCATCAAGTTTTTCCTGTACTTCACCTTGACGTTGAATTAAGTCATTCATTTCATCATCGGACATTGGTTCAGAAAATTTTGCATTAATTGAATTAAACTGATTGATCAAATCAATAATTTCCTGAACACCTTCTTCAACCACCTGCCTGACAGTTTTTGTAGAATCAACAAGAGGCTCCTGTTCCAGATAACCAATTGTAAAGCCGGGAGAAATAACTGTTTCACCATTGAAGTTTTTATCTACACCAGCAAGTATTTTCAGAAGAGTACTTTTTCCTGAACCATTTAGTCCTATAACTCCAATTTTTGCACCATAGAAATAAGACAAATAAATGTCCTTGATGATTGGCTTCTTATCGTAATACTTACTTACGCCAATCATTGAATAAATTATTTTATTTGATTCGTTGTTACTCATTCAGATTTTTCCTGGTTACTATTTTCATCCTGCATAACATTCTTATATACTATTTGTTTCTTTTTTGTAAGATTTAATATTAACAAAATGATTATTACCAAAAGCATTCCTCCGCCAATATAGATAATCCACATTGGAAAAGTTGAAGGAGCAATTTGTGCTTTCCAGCGGTTAATTCTTGCATCAAGACTGTCTTTCATTTCGGTTGTCATCATTCCGTTGCTAATTAAAAATGGAATCCAGTTATTTTTCAATTCATCAAAGTAAATTGTGTCCGCTACTGTGTAGTAGATTTTTTCTGATTCTGATTTATCTTTTACTCCTATATTTTTTATTTCATCATTAATGAAATTAGAAAAACTTTGAATAAACTCTTCTCCGCTATTGAAAACAACAAGATTTATATTTTTACGTTTAAATACATTATTAACCTGTTCCCAAATCTGGTTATTTATTTGACCGCTCCATCTTTCAAATAAGAAGTTTATCTGATTAATTTCATTCGCTTGCTGATTTTTCTTAAGATAAATCTGTGTAAGTTTTGGACCAATCATTTTCCATCGGGAATTTAATTCTTTTTGCTGCTGTCTCATTTGTGAAAGATCACCGGAATTTAATTGTGTTACTTCCATGAATCGAATGTTATCATTGATAGAACGTTTAAGATTTTCAAAAAGATTTGTACTTTGAACTTTTCCTATTACTCCCATAGCATCTACATCAGTTAGCTGAGTTGGAATGTTTAAAGTCTGAAATAAACTATCAACTATACTAAGAATAAGATCGTCACGTTCCTTAATTTTTGCACGCAAAGTCTTAATGAGATTCTTCAATGAATCTATCGTTTTGGAATCGCGTTCATGACTTTTCTTAATCATTTGTATCTGGTACAATAATTCAGAATTTTCCTGATTAAGTTTAAGCAATTGATCATTCAATTGAGTTACTTCCTGTTTTAACTCCACAATTTGCGAAACATCTGCTTTACGAATTTCAAGTTTCTTTTCAAGTTTAGCAAACATTGTAACAAAATCATCAGGATACATTGATTTGTCAAGTAAATCTTTATTTGATATAAACTCGCTTTTTAGTTGCATTATATTTGAGTGAATCTGTTCACAATCGTTATTATCCTTTGCAAATTCAATTGCAATTTCAATCGCTTTATATTTATTCTTAAAATTTTGTACTATCTCATAGTCAGACTGTGCAAGAGAAAAAAAATTTCCAAAAAACAAAACAGAAATCAAAGAAATAATAAATCGTTTCATAATCAGTTACCTTTCAAACCTTTGTTATTCATTAGGTATTTTTCTTTACCATCAATTAACTCTATGTAAGGCAGCCTTGAATTAAATGCAGGTTTTTCAAATCCTTTTATATTGATAAATATTTTATTTTCCATCTCAAGATTTCCTTCTGCTTGTTTAAAAACATAAACCGAAGTAAATTTTTTCGCAGTGATATAATAAAAACCTTTTTCATCACGAATTATTCGAAGCTCTTCATTTTTATACTTAAGACTATCCCCTGTCTCAATAAAGAAGAGTTTTTTTGTATCAATAGAAAATGAAAATCTTTTATCAGTTGCTACACCATTTTGATCAATAGCAACTACACTTTCAATTGCCCAGGAAAAGTCTCCTTTTAATAACAATGTGCTCGTACATCCTTGTAAAATTAGAAAAACAGTTCCCAGCAAAATTACTTTCAAGGTATTCATTTTAATTCCTTTCATTTAATCAATTTTTCAGAAAATTCTCTGCCAGCTTTCAGGGCTTCAAGATTAGAATTC
>CAZQSR010000228.1:0-3144 GCA_964596145.1 uncultured Ignavibacteriaceae bacterium | reverse complement strand
TGGTACCCCGCGCCAGCGGGGCCACAAAACTGTCACGGTGCAAGGAGGGTTTGGCGCGTGTTTTTGCCGTCATGGTACAAATTTTATTGCATACTGGCGCGATCGCGGTACAAGTTTGATCGGAGCCACGAACTTATCCACGGTTACAAATTTGGTTGGGGGCACTGGCGCAGTGTCGCGGTACAAACTGTCTCGAAGCCAGAAAACTGTCAAGGTATACTGCAATTTAATTGGAAGCAGATGCGCGTGTCCGGGTGCAAGAACCATTACGAAATTGTCTTGGGTGCAGGAGCTAAGCAAAAACCGTGACAAGCCTATTAAACATACCGTCCGTGTTATGGTTAGTTGTTTGTTAATAAAATATTTGCAAGGTTTCACAATAATCTACTGATTAAATTGTAGAGCTTTTTCCTCAGTAGGTCATGTATCTATTTGAGCATAGGTTTTATTTTTACCATCCAAGTGATTTTTTACATGCAGGGCATGGAATATTTTTAAGTTTAGCCATGCATTCCATACAGAAAATTGTACCACATGATTTGCATGGATATGGTGTTAATTCAAGTGTTGACATGAGTTTGTCACCGGTATACATACCTTCATTAAGAACTCTTGTAAGCTTTTTACCACAAGAATGGCAAGTTTTAATACCATGATTCTCCTCATTTATATTAAAGGGAGAGCCATTTTTATTAACACTTTTATTTTCTTTAGTGGTATAAAATTGAAGAAGATAATATGATAGTCGATTAAGTCCTTTTTGGGATGCTAAATCCAGAGCTGTTTTTCCATCCTTATCTTTAGCTTCAACATCCGCTCCCTTTGAAATGAGAAAACTGATTACATCGAAAGTATTCCTTGAAGGAGCATTCTCCAAGTTATCAAATGTTTGTCCTAAAAATGTCGAAACAAAGCGATTACTTAGTTTTTCTATAGAGTTATGTAATTCACTGTTTACAGTTTCGGAATATCGGCTGCATGCCAGATGTAAAGGTGTTGAATTATTTTTGTTTTTTGCATTAACATCTGCTCCTGCGTTAATGAGAGGTTCTGCCGCATCCTTAATATGGTGTATGTGAGCATAATGTAGTGGAGTATCTCCGCTATTAGTTTTTGCATTTACATCAGCTCCTGCTGCGATGAGACCTTCAGTATATATACCCATATGTAATGGAGTATCTCCGCTACTACCTTTTGCATTTACATCAGCTCCATTAGCTATCATATACTCTATTATATCTTTATTTCGCCTTAATAAGGCAAAGTGTAACGGAGTCCATCCTGTTTCCTTATCTTTTTCATTAATATTGGCCCCCTTCTCAATAAGCATTTTTAGTACTTGAAGGTTCTCAATGTAATGCATTGGAGCTCTTCCTCTATTGTTGATAGCGTTTATGTCAGCACCGTTCTCAATTAACACTTTAGCAATTTCGTAAAAGCCTTTTTCGATAGCAACATGGAGTGGCGTCCATTCGAACTTATTTCTTGCATTGATGTTGGCTTTCGGTGGATGATTAAAAACCAAAAACCTTGTCGAAATCAATTGTTTTACCTCCTTAAGTAAGCCATTTTCGCAGGCAAGTATTAATTTTTCTTCGTTTGTCATATCAGAATAGTCTTAATTTTGAAAATTTATTTTAGTAAACTTGTGTTTGATATTTAATGATATAGTGAGTACTCTCTTTCTCAATCAATTAACCATAACGGCCCGGCAATAAAGGTAGGTTGTGTTACCCGACGCGAGCACCGGTCAGAATCCTGGTACCCCGCCTCTGGCGGGGCCAGAAATTTGTCACGGTGCAAGGAGGGTATGGCGCACTTTTTGCCGTCCGGGTACAAATTTTACCCAAGTGCAGGCGCGATCGCGGTACAAGTTTGGTCGGAGCCACGAATTTGTCCCCGGGTACAAAGTTGGTGGCGGGCACTGGTGCAGCGTCGCGGTACAAACTATCCCGAAGCCAGAAATTTGTCATGGTGCAGGATTTTAATTGCATGCAGATGCGCGTATCCGGATTTAACGACCATTACGAATTTGTCTTACGTGCAAGATCAAAAGCAAAAAGTGTGACAAACAACTTACCTTTATTGTCCGTGTTAGCGTTTCGTTAGTTTATTCTATCTATGGTTTAGCGCTTTTTATTTTTGTCAGGATTAAGATGGGATTGTCATTTAGAGGACCTACATCTTTAAGGAAACTGAACGTCGAATCATCTGACACGCTATTATAACGCCAATAAAGCGTTCCATTTTCTGTAAAAGCACTAAGCTGGGATCCATTTATTAGATCAGGGCCATATTTAATTGAATCAATCAAGACTATTTCATTATTATTTCTATTGAATATTAACAAAGTAGATTTATTTTCGTGCGCAAGACTACTGACAAGATAGTCTGAAGTAATAAAATCTTTGACTGAATAATCATATTTAGATAAATCTCCATCAAAATTTCCACCCCATAAAGAATTGAAGTTTGTTAATTTTCTTTGATCAAATCCAAAAATGAAATACGGTTCTACGATAGTGTCTACGATCCTGAATATCGTATCTGAAAATGGATAGGTGAGAAATGAATCTTTTTTGTCTTTCAACAAATACCCACGCCCTGCCATCGGGTGTATTAACTGATCTGAATGCAAGGGAGAAAAACCTGAAATTAAATTTAAGGATTTATCAAATATAACCAGTTGATCCCATTTGGGATTGGTCATATTATAAATTAGATAATTTCCTTCCTTGTCTAAGATGTCAAATGACATTGATGGCTTAAGCGTTTCTTTTATGAATCTTCCATCGTGACTATACGAAATAAGCTTATAAGTATCTAATGCTACTACCCCTGAATCAGTAATTAGAAAGTTTATCATACCTTGAAGCTCTCCGGGTCCCCGGCCTTTTTTCCCTATTGTATTGATGAATTTGCCACTATCTGAAAATCTATAAATTATTCCATGCTGGTTATCAGAAATATAAAGTTCATTGTTGAATTCTTTAATATGCATAATCTCGGATAATAGACTTTGGGGAGTTTCTTCAAGGATTATCACTTTTTCCAGTAAAAAGAGATCATTAAAATTTAATGTTCTGAATTCTTGTTTCTGAATATTAAGATTTATCCGATCAGGAGTGGAAGTTGTCTTACAGG
>CAZQSR010000227.1:0-3173 GCA_964596145.1 uncultured Ignavibacteriaceae bacterium | reverse complement strand
CCTCCGGGTACTTCATGCCCATTTATTCAGACAGTTGCTGTAGCCGATTATGTTATATTGGTTACCGAACCGACACCTTTTGGCTTAAGCGATTTAAAACAATCGGTTGAAACACTTAAAACTCTGAATAAATCCTATGGTGTAATTGTTAATCGTGCAGGTCTTGGGGATAATGCTATTTATGATTATTTGAAACAAGAGCATATTCCTTTACTGATGGAAATACCCTTTGATAAAGACATTGCTTCTTATTATTCAAAAGGCGAATTGTTCGTAAAATTTAAAAAAGAATGGGGAAATCGCTTTATTACAATGTTTACAACAATTGCAGAAAAATATGGAAATAGCAATAATTAGCGGTAAAGGAGGAACAGGAAAAAGCAGCATAAGTGCTGCCTTTGCAACATTATCCGAAAAAGTTGTTTTGGCTGATTGCGATGTAGATGCCGGTAATTTGTATATTCTTTTTGACCCGACATACGAAGAAGAACAAGTTTATATCAGTGGACAAAAAGCAAAAATCAATTATTCGTTGTGTTCAAATTGTGGATTATGTTTAAGTTATTGTCGTTTTGCTGCCATTTCATTTCTGAATAATAAAGTGCTTATTTCAGAAACTTCATGCGATGGGTGTAAATTATGCTCACGTATTTGTCCTGCCAACGCGATTACAATGATTAACAGCAATAAAAGCCGAATGTATGCAGGTATATTTCGTAATGGGAAAATGGTATATGGGAGACTTGCACCTGGTGAAGAAAATTCGGGTAAACTTGTCAATATGGTTCGCGAAAAGGCTAAAAAAATAGCCAAAGCAGAAAATATTGAAACCATTATTATTGATGGCCCTCCGGGAATTGGGTGCCCTGTAATTTCAACTATCACAGGAGTTGATCATGTAATTATAATAACAGAGCCAAGTATTTCGGGAATGCATGATTTAAAAAGAACTATTGAAATAACCTCAAAATTCAACCTGAAAACTTGGGTTATCATTAATAAATACGACCTGAATTATGATATGACAAACCAAATACAGGATTATTGCAATAGTATTAATATTAGTATTGCCGGAAAACTTCTTTTTGATCCCAAAGTGGTTGAAGCGATGGTTAATTGCAAAAGTGTTGCGGAATATATTCCGCAATCAGCTTTTACAGTAGAGTTAAAAACTGCATTTATGAAGATAATAAGCAATGGAAAATCATAAAGGCTATATTCATTTGTACACAGGCAATGGCAAGGGCAAAACCACAGCAGCATTAGGGCTAGCAATCAGAGCGGCCGGAGCCGGAAAACAAATTTTTATCGGACAATTTGTAAAAGGAATGCAATATGCTGAACTGAATGCTCTATTGCGTTTACCTGAAATTACCATTAAACAATACGGATTAGATTGTTTTATTGTCAATAAACCCAATGAGAAAGACATTGAAGCTGCACGAAACGGCTTAAATGAAGTCACCAGGATTATCTTAAGTAACAGCTACGATGTGGTAATCCTCGATGAAGTCTGCATTGCTATTTATTATCATTTATTTGAAGTTGATGAAATTATCAACCTTATAATACAAAAACCTGAGCTTATGGAACTTATTTTAACAGGTCGTTATGCTCCCAAGAAACTATACGACTATGCCGATTTGATAACAGAAATGAACGAAATTAAACACTATTACCAAAAAGGTGTGCAAGCAAGAGAAGGGATTGAATTTTAATATTTTATGCAATGATAAGTTTCGGACCCATACCGTCAAGAAGATTAGGCAAAAGTCTTGGAATTAACAATATTCCATCACTTAAAACATGTTCTTATTCGTGTTTATATTGTCAGGTAGGATTGACAAAAAAATATTGTGTCGAATTAACAACATTTTTCGAACCCGATGTTATTTTCAAGGAAGTTTGCAACCATTTGGAAAAATTAGCCCCACAAGACAAGCCCGATTATTTGACTTATGTAGCAAATGGCGAACCTACATTAGACATTAATTTGGGTAAATCCATAGAAAAATTAAAAAAACTGCGTATTCCAATTGCTGTAATTACTAATGCTTCGACATTGTTTATGTCTGAAGTTCGCAAAAATCTGCAATTTGCCGATTGGGTATCTGTAAAAATAGATACCAACGATGAGGCTGTGTGGAAAAAAATTAACAGACCTCATGCAGCTGTTCATTTTTCAGATTATTTAAATGGATTACATCTTTTTTCTTCTGAATACAAAGGAAAATTATGTACCGAAACCATGTTAGTGGCTGGATTGAACGATAGCTCTGAAATATTACAGGCAACAGCAACACTAACTAAACAGATACACCCTTCAGTAGCATATATCTCAATACCCACGCGTCCGCCGGCAATAAAAACAGTAAAAGCCCCCGATGAACAGAAAACCAACGAAGCATATCAATTGTTTTTAACCGCAGGTTTAAATGTCGAACTTACCCTGGGCTTTGAAGGCACAAATACCGGATATACAGGGAATGCATGGGAAGATATTCTTAATATTTGCTCCGTTCATCCGCTTAGAGAAGATTCCATACAAGAACTTCTTCAAAAAGATAATGCCAATTATAGTGTTGTAGAATCCTTAATCGAAAACAATCTTATCCAACAAACTGAATATAATTCGAAGAAATTTTACTTAAGAAAGTTCAATCAATGAAACACCTATAACAAATTCACATTTTAAAAATATGAAAAATGAAAACAACTGACGTATTAATCATTGGAGGCAGTGCTGCAGGAATGGTAACTGCCTTAACAGGTAAAGCACATTGGCCTAAAAAGGAGTTTTTGGTTGTAAAAAAACAAAAAGAAGTGATGGTTCCCTGTGGCATCCCTTATATTTTTGGCACGCTCAATTGTAGTGAGAAAAATTTGATGCCAGTGGATGCTTTACTACAAAAAGCTGGAATTATCTCGTTGGTTGACGAAGCTTCGGAAATTGATACGAAAAATAAAGTAGTTTCTTTTACTAGTGGTGAAAAAGTCAGCTATCATAAGTTAGTTTTAGCAACTGGTTCAACACCTGTTAAACCTAAATGGCTAAATGGTGCTGATTTGGAAAATGTCTTCGTTATTCCCAAAGACAAAGCTTATCTTGATGAAATGAAAACCAAACTGGAACATGCAAAAAACATTGCTGTTATAGGGGCAGGGTTTATCGG
>CAZQSR010000226.1:0-3239 GCA_964596145.1 uncultured Ignavibacteriaceae bacterium | reverse complement strand
GTGCGGGTATCGGTGTAAAATAATACCCTCCATAGCTTATGTTTACTGAGCCTTCTTCTTTAATAATTTGAGTTACTAAACTGAATATCAGACCGTTCATGGGTGATGCATTGCCTGATAACTGTCTGTCTATAAATGCAGTGTGAATACTGTACTTATTGTCGATTTTAAACACAATCAGATAACCAACCATCCTCTCAGCCAGGTACGCCCCCCATAAGATTACATCATCATGCGAATAAAGCAATCCTATATAGCTACTCCATCTTTTATAGTTTGAAAGTATCCTGTCTTCCCTATTTTGCCTGCCGAGCGACTGAGCATTGATTTTAAACCCTACATTCAGGATGTCATTAAAATCTGGTCTTGTAAACCTGAATTTTCTTAAACTCTGTCTAATATCATTTCTTTTTTTCGGGGGGAAACTGTTTATATTATAATCTCTTGTATCTAAAACGAACTCATAAGTATTATGTCTTGCTGCTTTTGTAGATAATATTGATATCGGATATCTCCATTTTAGGTGCTTAACAAGTCTTTCATTCAGAGATATTCTGTAATTAAATGGCCATGAATAGCATTTCAGAATACCTGTTTTAAAGTAATTTCCATAGATGGTTTTGATTTTATATCCACTTTTATTATGCAAATCAATGAACTCATCAATATTCATTTCAAGCTTGTCTTTTAGTTGTTTGATTTAATGCCGTGGGATGAATTCCGTTCAAAGTGTTTCATAATTGTTTCATAAGATTTTTTCACAGTGTAATTCTCGATAAAGTATTTGTATCCATTTAATCCCATCTTAATTCGTAAATCCCTGTTTGATGAAATAACATTTATGTTTTCTGAAATACTTTCAATATCTCCGGCTTCCGACCAAAATCCAATTTTATTCTCTTCAAGTAAATATTTTAGGTCTGTGCTTCTGTCAGTTGCTGCCAGTACAGGAATCTTGTTTTCAAGATAAGAAAGCAACCTGCTCGGGAAATTCGGTATTGTAAACCTTTTATCCAGAAAAATCATGCCCACATCACAAACTTTGATCAAAAGATCATATTCATACCTTTGGAGAAAACGCAAAAGCAGGGTATTATAGCCCTTATTTTCAGAATACCACTTCTCAATTTTTTTGTATTCTGTTCCTGATCCAATAATGATAAAAAAAATATCATTGTTGTTTTTTTGAAAATCAAGTGTTTCTATTAAGAAGTCAATCCCCTGGGGTTTCCCCAGGCTACCACCGTATATAAATACAAGAGCATCTTCTGGTATTTGATATTTCTTCCTTACCTGTTTCCTTTCATTAAGAGTAAAATTGACCTCAACTGGTTCAAGGCTATTGGGATTTACCTCAATTTTAGATGAATTTATTTGAGGATTGTGTTTCAGAATATAGTCAACATTTGCTTTTGACATGCAGCCGATAAAATCAGATATTTTGTAAAGCGTTTTTTCTTTCTTCCTGAAATATCTGTGAATTAAACTACCTTCTTTAATCATCTGAAGGTCAACTGCATTCTGCGGGAAAATATCCTTAAGGAGAAGGTAAGTCCTTGAATTATTTTTTCTTTTAATATAGTTAACAGTTTTTGTTATAGTGATTGGCGGTGTGGAATATATGACAAGGTCAAAATATTCTCTTGAACAGTATTTCTTAATAGCCTTAAGGAACTGAAAATCAATCAGAAACATTGCGACTCCCTTTTCGAATATGTTTGTCTGTGTAATATTCAGGGTTCGAACTGTAAGAATTGAAACATCATTCGATTCTGTAACTTTTGTTTCGCCAGACTCTCGTCTTTCCAAAGGTGTAACAATATAAACTTTGTGTCCATTATCCCGGAATTGTCTGATAAGGTCTTCATAGATACCCCTGACATTTACATCTTTAATATAATGCAATACAACAAAGACGATCCTCATAATGGGAATGATATAAGATCAGATTCAATATTGGACCCAATGAAGTCTCTAAAAAAACTGAAAGATTAAAAGGGAATCGTAATTTATTTTAAAACAATATTCCATCTTTCAACCAAAATGGATGGAGAGAACAACTTTTGAGCCTTAATTTTTGAATTTTTACCCAAAGATATTAATTTTTCTATAGTCAGATTCGATGAGGAAATCAAAATATTCTTTATGGACTCAGTATCATCCCAATCACAAAGGAATCCATTTGAATCGTCAACCAGTTTATTAAAGTCCGACACTTTGGTCATCAATATAGGTTTGCCCATCATCATGGCTTCACAAATTGCATTTGGCAGGCCTTCAAGCCGGCTGAACAGGCCAACCGCATCAGCCTTGAACATAATGTTGGCAATTTCCTTTGTCTCACCTTTTAGCTGAATTATGCCGTCAAGATTATATTTCCTGATCTGCTTTACAGCATTGTCATATACTGATGTGTTTCCTTGCGTTATTTCTTTACGGCCATACCATTCGATATTAATTTTCATTTTTTCCTCAGGAGATAGCATTCTTAACGCCATTATAAGTCCATCCATATTTTTTACACTGCTGTAGCTGGCAGCAATTACAATATTTAATTTGCCATTTAGTTTAGGAATGTATCTGGCCGTTATAACTGGCAGTATAACAGGATTGTAAATTGTTATTAACTTATGCGAATAACGAGGAGATTTTTGTTCCCACATTTCCCTTGAATTTTCCGAGTTGCATACGATAATGTCGGAAAATCGCTGAAACCACCTGAATACTTTGCCCCTGAATGAGTTAAAAGCTGAACTGTTGTTGCTTCTTTCGCTGGTAATTACCTTCCAGCTTTTCCCCCCGATTGCTGAAAAACAATTCAGGAAATTGGGTGCATCCATAAAAGAGATAACAGCATCAAGGTTCTTTTTGCGGATAAAATTTCTGGCTTGAACCATCCTTATCAGATAACTGGTGGTTGCGATTTTATTAATGCAGATATTCTCTCGTTTAACACTATCAGCAAAAAAGTCCCCTTCGTTGTAGGTTAAGAATTCAACTTTGTGGCCACTTTCTTTCAGCAATTTGGCTAATGTAGCAATCTGCTTTTGTGCTCCCCCTGAACCCAGATTGTCAATTAATAACAAAATACGCATAATATGTTTCAGCGGATTATTGAAGGTTTTACTATTAGATGATTTTGCCGTTTTCAATCAATTCCACTACAAATTGCATTGTTTCTCCAGATATTATTTAAAGAGTGCCATACTTTTGGCATAGAATAATTGCTTTCAACTCTT
>CAZQSR010000225.1:0-3246 GCA_964596145.1 uncultured Ignavibacteriaceae bacterium | reverse complement strand
TGGGGCCGTAGCAGTGCCGGTCCCGGAAGCGACGAGAGGCCGGGGGAGTGGGGAACCAAAGATACATCCAAAAAAAATTCTGACAATAATAAAATGTATAACCTTTGAATCAGTAGGTTAAAATAATGATAACTAATCTGAAGATAAAAAATTTTAAGAGTATAAAACGAGCAGATGTCAAGTGTAAAGGCGTAAATATTATAATTGGAGCAAATAATTCTGGAAAATCGAATCTTCTAGAATTGCTTGAATATTATTCAAGATCTCTTATTGTTCCATTAGACGAATTATTTGGACCTGGTCCTTTTTCGTATTCAAATATTTTTCATAAAGGTTCAGATATTAAGAATAGTGGCATTGAAATTTCTGTGGAATTTCAATCAAAAACAAGTGCGACTCATTCTTTCAGGATAGATTCAATACACAATCCAAAAAAATACCCAAAATTCCAATTAAAGGTTGTAAATGAATTAATTAATGGGATTGAAAGCCATTTTGAAAGGGATAATCAAGGGGCTTTGTTGTTTAGGGAAAAAGGAGTCAATAAAGAACTCCCCCAGGATCTATTAGAGATGTATTCAACCTGCAAGGGAATAAGAAAATTTCAATTTGTCCCAAAACTAATAAAAAAAGAACGAGAAATTGACCCCCTTGAATCAAATATTCCTTTTCTTAAACATAATGGAGAGAATTTAGTTAACGTCCTATTTGCAATGCGAGATTCTGAACCTGAAACTTTCAGATCAATAATGGAGAGTTTTGAAGAAATCTATCCAGATGTTACAGGTCTTTCTTTCACGCATCTTGGAGATTATCGTTATGCCCTTGAGTTTTCGAGAAAAATTTCCAATAAAAATTGGAGCTTCCTATCGCCGCAAATATCTGATGGGTTTGTGATTACTCTAGCAATTTTAACTCTAATTCATCTTCAAAGAACAAATAAAATAGTACTTATTGAAGAACTAGAAAATGGATTGAATCCGTATACTTTAGGAAAAATAATTAAAAAAATATTGATAACTTCGGAAACGAAAGGCATTCAATTCTTTATAACTAGTCATTCACCTGTTATTCTTGATCATTTCAATCAGTTCCCAGAATATATTCTCATTTGCGAACAAGAGAATGGACAATCAAAATACATACCACTTCCTGAAATTTTAAAAGTTTTTAAAAATGACTATTCTCCGAAGGATTCTCTTGTTGAATTATGGCTTGAGGGATTAATCGGTGGATTATAATGCCCGAAGAGGTATCTTCATCCGTTTGTATTCATCTTATAACAGAAGGTCCAACCGACAGAATTCTTCTTACTCAACTCATAAGGATAATGATAAGAGAAAGAAGTATACGTTTTTTAAAAATAAGCTCCACACAGAGGACTAGAACAGGTAAAAATTCAATAATTCATAATTCATCAATACTATCAAAATTCTTGCACCATGGTTTCCACAAAAATGTTGACATTATTGTCATTTGTGTCGATAATGATGAGGCACCCGAATTCGATGGAATTGGGGTTGAGATGAAAAGGGTTATTCAAGAGACATATGCTGGCTTTTGCGAAGACAATAACTATTATTCGAAAATTCCTTGCCTTGTTTCTGCAATTCCCATAAAAACGCTAGATTATTGGATGAAAGTGATTTTAGAACGCACAAATGATTGTAGAAAGATTGTTCGGGTCATGACTATTGCAAAGGGATCTATCAAAGAAGAGACATATGGCGAGAAATGTGTTTTTAGGGGACAATTTATCGATGATAAAGCAATAAAGGAGATGGTTGATTTGATTGAACCAACCTCATTGAAAAAGTTACGTTGTTTACCATCATTTAACGACTTTGAAGAACAACTGTCAGCATGTCTTTCAAAGAATTAAAAACTGTGGACTAGGAGTATTATTGCATTTTCTAAGACGCGGCTAAAAATCCGCGAGTGATTTGAACCCGGGTTATTTCTTCATATCTGGGGTTTGGGCATTAATATGAGGTTATTTTGAAAATTAAATTTTATTTGCGGTGCTTTTTTAATATTTGTGCATTTTAAGGATTTGAGCAATTAACCCACGATGCTACGATATTACGACATAACGAAATAACCTGAAAGGGTCCTCATCATAATCACTGCCTCTCCCATGGGAGAGGAGAGCCTAGCAAGTATCAGCGGATCCGGAAATGGAGAACGTTTGAATATTTGAAGATAGGCTGGTAGGATTGTATGAAATAATCAAAGCATGATTGTCCGTAGGAATAAAAAATTTTGGATAAGTTTTTAAAAATGAGAAGTATAATTCAAATTAAATGCCAATTTTTCTTACAGATGGGGAAATTGCCGATAAGGTTAATGAAATAAAACCATTGCAAAAAGATTTTTCAAAATTATTTCAACCAAAACAAAAAAATGGCCATAGAGAATTTAATTTAGACATTGATGGGGAAAATGGTTCACAATTCAGACTTGTTTTTCGACAAAGTATTTTTAATTCTCTTGATTTTTCGGTAATTTTATTATATCTTCCAGTTGGAACAAATCGACACTTTCGCATAAGACGGTATAATGGTAAAAGCCACGAACATACAAACAAACTTGAGAATGAAACATTCTATGACTTTCATATTCACCAAGCAACGGAAAGATATCAAGCAGCTGGGTGGGATGAAGATGACTATGCTCAACCAACTCAACGATATTCAGATCATCATGGCGCGTTAACTTGTATGCTGAATGATTGTGGATTCGAAATTGCTGGTGTTAAACAATCATTGTCGGGATGGGGTTTATTCTAATGATAATAAAGGCAATTGAAAAAGAGTTTAAGGAAAAAGTCTGTGAACAGATACGCCTTTATCCTGAAGGAATAAATCGCTATAAAATATTCTCTCCATTTATGTTTGATGATGGAGATCATTTAGTTATTGTCCTTAAAAATGAGGATAATAAATGGATATTGTCAGACGAAGGCCACACTTTTATGCATTTAACTTATAGTAATCTTGATTTAAGGGACATCCAAAAGGGAACTAGACAAAAAATCATTAATAATACTTTACAGATGTTTGGAATTGAAGATCGAAAAGGCGAATTGATTATCGGAATAGAAAATAATAATTTTGGAGATTCCCTTTACAGTTTTGTTCAAGCTTTAATCAAAATAACAGATATTACCTATTTATCGAGAGAAAGGATTGTGTCTACATTTATTGAAGATCTTTATGCATTCCTTTCAGACAGTGTTCCCGAAAA
>CAZQSR010000224.1:0-3258 GCA_964596145.1 uncultured Ignavibacteriaceae bacterium | reverse complement strand
AGCATTTATGATGGCTGATGTCTTTCTTGATGGAAATAAAAAAATTGTTTATACTCGTGGTAGAAAGAAAGAATTTGATGAAGACTTTTATGCTTCTGTTCCTTCTTCTTTTGAAAAAATTCCGTTAATTGTTTTAATCAATCGTGGTAGTGCTTCAGCAAGCGAAATAGTATCCGGCGCTATTCAGGATTGGGATCGTGGTTTAATTATTGGCGAAACATCTTTCGGAAAAGGGCTTGTTCAAAGACAATTTCCATTATCAGACGGCAGTGCAATACGATTGACTATTTCTCAATACTTTACACCGTCAGGTCGATTAATTCAACGTAAGTACAAGGATAAAAAAGAATATTACGAAGAACTTGTTGAGCGTGAAGAAAACGAAGGTGAAAACTTAGAACACAAAGTTGAGAAAGATTCCGCAAAACCTGAATTTAAAACAAACAAAGGTAGAATAATCTATGGTGGCGGTGGAATTACTCCAGATTATATTGTAAAAAATGAAAAACTTACAGGTTACACTGCTGATCTCTTGAGAAAGAATATTTTCTATCTTTATGCTCTTAAATATATTGATGTGCACGGAAAACAGATTAAAGATAAATTCAACGAAAACTTATTAGTTTATAAAGATAAATTTCAGTTTAACGAAAAGGATATGAGTGATTTCATTGAATTTGCAAAATCTAAAGATGTAAAATTCATCGAAGAAGATTATAATAAAGACAAAGAGTATATCTTTGCACGACTTAAAGCACAAGTAGCACGAAATTACTGGAAAAACGAAGGATGGTATTCTGTACTCATTCCAATGGATAAGCAAGTTAGCAAAGCATTAACTCTATTTGATAAGGCTAAAGAATTAGCTAATATGAAATGAAAAAAATATTTGCTCTAATATTTTTTATTACATTTTTTTTGCCAGTTGAAAGACAGTTTAGTTTTTCGAATGGAAGTTCATTTTCTTTATTAATTCCGGCGGGAGATAAAGAAATGTTTGTCGGTGAAGAAATTACATATGTGGTAAGTTATACATTTATTAAAATTGGTGAAGTACGGCTTAGAGTTGTTAATAAACAGGATATAAATGGACAACCATATTATTATACAGTTTGTCATATGGACTCTTATAACGGAATTCCATTTGTAAACCTTCATCAGATTTATGAAAGTAAAATTAATCCTGATTATTTTTCTACATTTTTTAAAGGATTAGTCAGGAAAGAAGAATACACCACTTATACCGAGTATTATTTCAACTATTCACAAAAACAGATTAGAGTAAAGCAGGGGAAAGTATCTCCTCCACAGTTGTGGAAAGATTCAGTTTATTCTGCAGAGAAGATGTATCAGGATGGTCTTTCGATTTTTTATTATGCAAGAATGAATACTGGCCAAAAAAAATCTGTTAACGTTCCTTGCTTTGTAAACGAAGAAAAAGTTTATACAAGAATTAACTTTTACGACAGAGCAGAGAAATTAAAAATTGATGCAGTTGATTATCCTATTAATTGTGTTAAACTTGATGGCGATACTGATTTTACAAGTGTATTTGGGCTTACAGGATATTTTGAAGGATGGTTTTCAAATGATTATGCAGCAATACCAATTCTTGCAAAAATGAAAGTAATTATTGGTAATGTAAATCTTGAATTAAAAAGCTGGAAAAGAAAGGATGGTTGGCAACCTCCAAGATGGCACTGGTAGATAAAGAAATAAAACTGTTCCCTTATGTAGGAACATTTCCGAAAATTCATTCATCAGTATTTTTGGCTTCAGGAGTTAAAATTATTGGTGATGTTCAAGTTAATGAATTATCAAATATCTGGTATAATACTGTAATTAGAGGAGATGTCAATTACATTAAAATTGGGAAAATGACTAATGTACAGGACTGCTCGATGCTTCATGTAACAAATAATCTTTATCCATTAAACATTGGTGATAAAGTAACAGTTGGACACAGTGTTACCTTGCATGGTTGCACATTACAGAACCTTTGTTTAATTGGTATGCGAGCTGTAATTCTTGATGGTGCAATAGTTGAAGAAAAATCAATTGTAGCTGCAGGTTCGGTTGTAAAAGAAAAATTTGTTGTCCCGTCTGGAAAACTTGTTGCAGGAGTTCCTGCAAAAATAATCAGAGACCTTACTCAGCAGGAATTAGATAATTTCGAAGCATCAGCAAAACGCTATGTAAAGTATACTGAACTAACAGTTAAATCTCTTGAAGAATTTAATCCATAATTAGGAAAATGATTAAAAATTTAAATATCTTTTTTAAACATAAAATTGAACTTGACAAAAAAAGAGTTCATAAAATTATTTCGGAATTAAAAAAAGAATTAAAATTCAAAATTGATTCATTGGAAATAAATTTTCTTTCATCTGATGAGGTCTTTGATTTAAACAAAAAATATCTAAATCATCATTATCGTACAGATATTATCACTTTTAATTATACTGGCAAAAATGAAAATCTTAATGGTGAAATATTAATTTCTATTGAAGATGCAATAAATAATGCAAGAAAATATTCCATTAAAAACAATGAAGAATTTTTACGGTTGATAGTTCACGGAATTCTACATTTGTTGGGTTATGATGATATTAAACGTTCAGAAAAAATGAAAATGAAAAAATTAGAAAATTCTTTAGTAAAAAAAATTTGTTATCTTATTTAGTATGGATATGGAAAATAAATTAGCTGAAGTTATTACAAAAATACTTGAAGGAATTAATCAGGATCAATCTTTAAAAAATCTTGAAAAACAGTTAAAAAGAAGTAAAAATTTCAACAAAAGGTTGGTAGCTACTGCATATAGCTGGATTTACGACAAACTTCTTTCAAATGCAGTTAAAATGCAAAATCTTTCAAACAAAAGCATAAGAGTTTTAAATGAATCGGAAATTCATAGTTTAGGAAATGAGAATTATGAACGAATTCAAAAATTATACAATATTGGTCTTCTTACAAATGAGGATGTTGACCTTCTAATGAATGAAATACTGATTCTACATCCAAATGATTCGATTAGTGAATATGAAATGAATCTGCTTCTGCTTTCATCATTATTTGATATTGATCGTTATACACCTCCTGGAAGCAGAACACTACTATATACATCTGATAAAATAAATTGAATTAGTTATGAGTAAAAATTTAGTTATTGTTGAATCACCGGCGAAAGCAAAGACTATTAATAAATACCTTGGGCGCGATTATCACGTAGAGGCTACGGTAGGACATATTCGTAAT
>CAZQSR010000223.1:0-3268 GCA_964596145.1 uncultured Ignavibacteriaceae bacterium | reverse complement strand
ACATTACCATTGATTTGCTTCGCAAGGTTTACAACCACCGCAAAGCGGCATTGGTACAATTCATCAAACATATTTTGGGCATTGAACGATTAGAAACCTTTGCCGAAACCGTGACCAAAGCTTTTGATGATTTTATTGCCAAACACAGCTACCTCACGAGCCGACAACTTCAATTTTTGGAATTACTCAAGAATTTTGTGTTGGAAAAAGGTGAAGTGAGCAAACGCAACCTGATTGAATCTCCTTTTACCATGCTTCACCCCGAAGGCATTAGAGGAATTTTTAATCAAAATGAGATTGACGAAATTTTAAGTTTAACCAAAAAAGTATTAGCAGCATAGATGTTACAAAACAACCCACAATTAAAATCGCTTATAGACAAGCTCTGGCAAAACTTCTGGGAAGGCGGCATTGCCAACCCCCTAACCGCCATTGAGCAAATCACCTACCTCATTTTCATGAAACGTTTGGACGATTTGGAAGCCAAACGGGAACGGGATGCAGAATGGACAGGTGAAAAATACGTTTCCCGGTTTTCAGGTAAGTTTCAAATACCCGGCAGCAACGAAAGCATTGACAAAAACGAATTGCGTTGGAGTGTTTTTAAACACAAGCCCGCAGACGAAATGCTATTGCATGTGCAAACAAAAGTGTTTCCGTTTTTGAAAGACCTGAACGGAGAAACATCGCCTTTTACCAAACACATGGCCAATGCTGTGTTCATTATGCCCAAAGCCAGTTTGCTGGTTTCGGCCATCAACATTGTGGAAGATATTTTCAAAGAAATTGAAAAAGATGCTACCGAAGGCGGACATGCTTTTCAGGACATACAGGGCGATGTTTATGAAATGCTGCTGAGCGAAATTGCCACGGCAGGAAAAAACGGACAGTTCCGCACTCCACGCCACATCATTAAACTGATGGCTGAACTGGTTGCTCCGCAATTGGGGCAACGCATTGCCGACCCTGCCTGCGGAACAGGCGGTTTCTTGTTAGGTGCTTACCAATATATCCTTACTGATTTGGTAAGAAAGAAAGACCCTGCCAAATTACAGAAAGACGAAGACGGTTTTGAACGTGCCGCCATCAGTGCTGTGTTGACGCAGGAAGTAAAAACCATTTTAGACCAGAGCTTTGTGGGTTATGACATTGACACCACCATGGTGCGTTTGGGTTTGATGAACATGATGATGCACGGTATTGACGAACCCAAAATTGATTACAAAGACACCCTCAGCAAAAGCTACAATGAAGACAGCCAGTTTGATATTGTTTTAGCCAATCCGCCCTTTACAGGAAACATTGACAAAGGCGATATAAATGAAGGGCTTAAAATACCCACCACCAAAACTGAACTGCTGTTTGTAGAACGCATTTTTAACATGCTGAAAATGGGTGGAACGGCTGCCGTGATTGTGCCAAGTGGAGTAATACAAAACAGCGGTAAAGCATTTGAAGCAGTCCGAAAACTGATAATTGAAAGAGCAGAATTGAAAGCCGTGATTGCTGTGCCAAGCGGAGCATTTAAACCTTATGCAGGCGTAAGCACTGCCATTTTGATTTTTACCAAAGGTGGCGAAACCGACCATGTTTGGTTTTACGACATGCAGGCAGACGGCTACACCTTAGACGATAAGCGAAACAAAATTGCCGAAAGCGACCTGCCCGACATTGTGCAACGCTACAAAGCAAGAGACGCTAAAAAGGACAGCGACAGAAAGCTGAAATACTTTATGGTGCCGAAAAAGGAGATTGTAGAAAACAACTACGACTTGAACCTAAGCACCTACAAAGAAGAAGTGTATGACGAAGTAGTGTATGAAAAACCAAAGGTGATTTTCGGGAAACTGGAGGAATTGGAGAAAAGTATTGAAACAGGGTTGAAGGAATTAAAAACGTTGGTAAATGAATAGAATCAATCATTTTCTTTCGGCTATAAATGTTCCGGCTTGGTTTGTTCGACCCCGTTGGGGTCGCAGGTTTGCAGCTATTCCCAAAGCTACAAACCTTGGACTCCGAAGGAGTCCAACAGGCATGTATTATAAACTGGAAACCCTTGAAGCCGATATTCAAAAAGGATTGGGGGAATTAAAGCAAATGATATAATGGCGGGTACATTTTCACAGATATACATTCAGATTGTATTTGCTGTTCAGAATAGGGAAGCCATGATTTCTGCATCATGGGAAGAAGAATTGTATAAATACATCACAGGAATTGTCAGAAATAAAGGACAAAAGATGTTAGCTATTAACGGAATGCCAGACCATATTCATTTATTTATCGGAATGAAACCAGCTTGCTGTTTATCGGATTTGGTAAGGGAAATTAAAAAGTCAACGAATGAATTTATTACAGAAAAGAAATTTTCGAAGTTCAAATTCAATTGGCAGGAAGGGTTCGGGGCATTTTCGTATAGCCATTCGCAAATTGATTCTGTAGTGAAATATATAATGAACCAAAAGGAACATCACAAAAAGCAAACGTTTCGAGAAGAATACCTGGATTTTTTAAAGAAATTTGAGATAGAATTTAAAGATGAATATTTATTCAAATGGATAGAAGATTAAAGAAACCAAAGGGTTCATATGTTTATAGAAAGCTATCTAGCGGTGTTTATACGACCCCTTCGGGGTCGCACCCTTGGCCCAACATGTTTTTCTATAAACATCAAATCCCTTCGGGATTATTAGAAACCACTGAAGCTGATATTCAAAAAGGATTGACGGAATTAAAAGAGTTTGTGTAATGAAGTTTGAAAGATTAGGAAATATTTGCACTGTTAGAAATGGATATGCTTTTAAAAGCGAACTCTTTAATGAAGATGGAGTTCCTGTTATACGTATATCTGACATAAATGGTAATTATGTTACATCAGAAAATTCAATAAGAACACCATATAACGAAGCATTTGAGCAATTTAAACTATCGAAAGGTGATATTTTAATTGCAATGTCTGGTGCAACAACAGGTAAATATGGAATTTACTCATCTGAAGAAGTTGGGTATCAAAATCAACGTGTAGGTTGCTTTGTCATAAAAGATAAATCAGCTCTAGATAACAATTATTTACTTCAAACTTTAAAGTATTTAAAACCAAAAATTGAGAGGAAAGCTCACGGTAGTGGTCAACCTAACATTTCTGCTAAAGCTATCGAAGATTTTGAAATTTTACTTCCCTCACTTCCCGACCAACTCCACATCGCCAATGTTTTAAGCAAAGCCGAAAACCTGATAGCCCAACGCAAAGAAAGCATCCGCCTGCTGG
>CAZQSR010000222.1:0-3311 GCA_964596145.1 uncultured Ignavibacteriaceae bacterium | reverse complement strand
TAAACTCAACAAACACTTAATTTATCAATTAGCCGTTGCAATAGTAGCCTTTACCATTCTTATTTTTTCAATGGGTTGGGAAAAAATATACTGGATTTATGGAGCAATAATTATTTTTAGTTTTTTCTTATCTAAATTTATTTATCTCTCCTATTTCTCATCTAAAATTAATAAAAGTTTCTTGTATTTTGACGAAAATGTAATTCTTAAAAAGGACTTAGATTTTATTGAGATTTATCCACTACATCAATTAACAGCTGTAAATTTTGCAAATGCTCAAGATGAAAATTACGTTATAATTAAACTTTCTTTTGGAAATGAAATAATGTTTTTCCCTTATGAAAGAGCGTTTAAAAATGTGCTTGAAAGATTTGCAAGAAATATTACTGATTCGGCAAATGCAAAAAAAAGAGGTATTCTTTCGAATTGGTTTCCTTCTTCAAATCAAATACATGACCTTCTTTATTTGCATGCGAATAGTAAAGATTCCAAAAACAAATTCAAGTTTTTAGCAATATCAATCATAATTTCCTCTTTAATATTAATAATTGCTGTACCATATTTTTTGGATTGGAATTCTTTTCGTGAAGCAGAAAAAATAAATACTGCTACAAGTTTTCGCAATTATCTAAAAGAGGACAGAAACCATTTGTATAAAGTTTCTGCTAAGGAAAAAATCAAGGAAAAATATGATGAAGCAATAAGTATTTACAACAAAACAAATGCTGATGATAAAAGTGCAATAATCAAAATATTACAATATCTAAAAAACAATGAAATCTATTACGTAGACATTATATTTCAAAACGAAAACAGAATTAGAGATATAAGTAAAAATTACGATGTTAGAATTAAAAGTGCAGAAAATTCATTTACAACTAAAAAAAATAAAGACCGAGAAAAGGAATTAATATCTACACTAAACAAAACATTAGGTTCAATTTTCCCATCAGACATTATTAGCATTGGAGAAATTACCAACAGGGAAAATGTTCCAAAAATTGAAATAATTTACTCATATACTAACAGCGAGGATGGTTCTCTATATTATCCTGTTGCACAGGAAAATATAAATGAATATCAAAGAGATTATTATTATGGATTGACAATTTATTGGTATTTCAAATTATTTGTTCCGACAGAGAAAAATTCAATTTACAATTTCACATTAAAATCAAATCCGGCAGTTCAATTTTCTGCTGAAACAAGTAATACAGACAATGTTTATTCAAATATGGTTTACTCTGCATTTAGAGATTTCGACACTGAATTTAAAAATCATTTTTTAGGGAATTAAAAGAATGAAAAAACGTGCCTTAACACGGTACATATTGCAGGGCGGGGTTCGATGGTACGCCAACTGCGGATTCTCGTTTCGCAGTTCCTTATCCTTCGGACAGGAACGCGCTCCGAAATCCGCCCCGACAACATGTACCAACCGTTATGGGCAAGTTTGAAAGAAGAGAGTACGATTGTATAACAAGTTTTGGTATAATAATTGGATTGAAAGTCGTGTGCAATTTCTCGTTTTAATATTAGAGATTGGGAGTAACCGAAAAGCCTAGTGAGTAGGATTTTTTTTATAACATTTTTATTATGGCAAAAACAAATAGACCTGTTAATGCACCAAGTACAACAGGTAAGCCATCAGGAGGAGGCAGAGGGAATAATCCCCCTAGACCAAAGGGAAAATAATTAACAGCTAGAGAAAGGGATGACAATTTAATCCCTTTCTGTTTATTAATCATAAATCTAAGTAACTGTTAAAAATCTTATGTGGAGTCTAGAAACCACAATAAAAACAGGGCGATAACCGAAAAGCCAAATGAGTAGGAAAATTTAAATCTTATCAATATGAAAACACTAACTTATCTATTCAGTTTTATGCTAATTGGTTTAATATCAATTAACAGTTCTTTTGCCCAAAAGGATTATTCTGCAAGATTAAAAAAAGAAATTGTTAAAATCGATGCAGGAAAATACGTATCAAACGATTATCAGTACTTAAAGTTTTCTAATGGAAATACGATGCAGATAAAAGTTTCTGCTTCTTGCCCTGTAGAAGTTATGACAAGAGATAATTTTATTAACATTTATTCAACAGTTTCGACTATGATGTTGCTTGCAACTTTTGCGGAGGCAGGTGTTGAAATCCCTGATATGAAAGAACTTGATGAACTAATTGGCGACCCAGATATTACTTATAATATTGTGATGGCAAAGAATGGCATGCAAATTCAGGTAATTACATCACAAGGAAAAGAGAATGTAACAATGAAATGGGATGACCTATTTGAAGATTAAAAAACCAGCCCATAACAAGGGGTGTATTTTACGCTGGGTGTCTCCCCGATTAGCCAGCTAATCGGTTTTGGCGATACTGCGTATCGGGGGATAGGAACTCCGTTCCAATCCCCAGCGCAAAACACACCCCCAGCCGTTATACGCAATCCGCCAACTAAATAAATGGAGATAAAAAATATGAAAAAATTAAGTAAAATTAAAATCGGAATTATTTTTGGCATTATAGCTGGAATCATTGATGTCATACCTATGATTTTCCAAAAACTGACATGGGATGCAAACTTGTCGGCTTTTTTGCTGTGGGTAATTGCGGGTTTTATGATTTCAACATCAAACTTAAAAATGAAAAGTGTGTTGAAAGGAATTCTAATTTCATTTTTATTGCTTACACCTGTAGCAGTAATCATTGGATGGCGTCAACCAACAAGTTTAATACCGGTATTCTTGATGACCCTATTTTTAGGTAGTCTATTGGGTTATTTTATTAATCGTTTTAGCGGTGAATAATCTTATGAAAAATAGATTTGTCGAAGTCTGTATATATGAAGTTAAGCCAGATAAAATTGACGAATTTGAATCATTGATAGAGAAGGTTGCAAAGCATCATCTGAACTTTCCAGGAGTGCTTGATATAAAATACATGAAGAGTACCCATCGTCAGTCAGATTTTAATGCAGTAAAAAATGGTGAACCTGCAATACGATTAACAAGAACTCCTAAATCAGTTACTTATGTGTTGTATTGGGAAATGGATAATGAGATATCCCATGGAAAAGCCACAAAGTCAGTACTTGAGAATTTTTACAAAGAATTTAATCGTTGTTTAGTGACAATGCCAAAAATAATTTTAGGAGAAAGAATACAATGAGTTGGCGGACAGCGTATAACACGGGCTATACGGCTCACTTCGTTCGCCCAAATTGGCTTATGCCAACTTCGCATAGCCCGATACCGTTGTGTGTAATGCAAAGAAACGTCCTACCATCTAATAATTAAACATATGGATT
>CAZQSR010000221.1:0-3326 GCA_964596145.1 uncultured Ignavibacteriaceae bacterium | reverse complement strand
AAAGTGATGTATGTATATAATCCAAAAATTCCGAAAGCTATTAATTATCGCATAAACGCTGGCATTATTCCTGCAGGTCATTGGATACAGGATAAAGAAATTGGTGGGGGAAGAATTGTAGGAGAGGTTTGCCATTTTATTGATCTCTCTTCATTTATAGCTGGGTCATCTATTACTGAAGTATCAGCTTCATTGCTTGACGATAAAAAGAATCTTGATGATTCAATTACCATTAATTTGCAGTTTCAAGATGGAAGTATTGCAAATATTTCTTACTTCTCGAATGGTAGTAAATTAATCCCTAAGGAAAGAATTGAAATTTTTTCCGCAGGTACTGTTTCAGTAATAGATGATTTTAAAACATTAAAAATTTATTCTTCAAAAGAAAAAGTTTATAAACTATCAAACCAGGATAAAGGGCATTCGAAAGAAGTTACAATGTTTGTTGATTCCATTCTGAATGGTTCTCCTGCTCCTATTTCATTTGAAGAGATTTATCAATCTACATTAGCCACATTTAAAGTAATAGAATCTTTTATTAATAGACGCACAATAGTTTTATAATTTCTTGATATGATCCGTTTATTTTTTATCATTTCAGAAAGTCTGCAAGATGCAATAAAAAATTTTTTATTTCCTTTTCTTCCATTTCCAATGAAGGTTGAGGAAGATGAACTACATTTACAAAAAACTATTGATTGGCTTGTTGAAGCTGTGAACAATGGAAAGGGAGGAGTCAGCAGTCATTATAGTTTGGTTCACGGTAAATGGTTATATCCTTTTCCTGAAACAACGGGTTATATAATTCCGACATTTTTTGATTATTCAAAATTCATTAATGATAAAAACTATTACAATATTGCTGTTAAATTAGCGGATTGGTTATGCGATGTCCAACTTGATAATGGCGGATGTATGCAGGGAATGTATAATGAAAAGAAAGAGAAAACCAAGCCAATAATCTTTAATACAGGTCAAAACATTTTTGGATTTTTAAGGGCTTATGAAGAGACTAATAATAAGAAATATCTTGACTCTGCAATTAAGGCTGGAAATTTTTTAATTAAAAGTACGGATGATTCCGGTTTATGGAATCAACATTTGCATCGAAATCTTAAACATACAATTAATTCTAGAACAGCGTGGGCACTTCTTCTGTTAAACGCTGTGGTTCAAGATGATGATTATGTTAATGTTGCAAAGGCTAATCTTGATTGGACGATAGCTCAACAGAATGATAATGGCTGGTTTAAGAATGGAGCATCAAGAGAAGGAAGTGTTCCAAACACGCATTTTCTTTCTTATACGTGCGAGGGACTTATAGGCTCTTACAAAATGCTTAGAGATGAAAAGTATTTGCAAGCAGCAATAAAAACAGCTTTAAAGATGTTGCAAATTTTTGAAGCGAAAAAAATGCTTTATGCTTTCTGGAGTGAGAACTGGAAAAATCGTGGAAAGCTATCTGCATCTTCAAAAGGAAAATTTGTTTGTGTGACAGGTAATATCCAAATCTCAAGTGTGTGGATGGATTTATATTTACTAACCAGTGATATTCGGTACGTTAATGCCGCTTTTAAAATGATTGATTATATAAAAACGCTTCACAAAATAAATCATATTGATAAAAATATTAATGGAGCTGTTAAGGGCTCATTTCCAATTTACGGCGATTATTCAAGGTTAATGTATCCTAACTGGGCAGCTAAATTTTTCGCAGATACTCTGATGATGAAGATTGATTTGAAAAACAAAATTCTGGCAAGACTTAAAGTTAAATGAAAATTACAATTCTTCTTAGATATCCAAAATTTGAAAATAGTTTATGGAAAAAAGATCTTATTGAACAATTGATTCAGCAAGGATATGAAATTAGTCTTGTTTTTGGAGATTCTTCTTTATTTAAGCAGGTGAAAACAGCAATAAAACTGTTTGGATTTAGTCTTTTAAAAAAGAAAAGAGAAATTTCTGAAGAACAAAGAATTAATATCTTTAAATATTTTCAAAAAAAAATTCCTGTTCATAAAACAGGTAATCTTAATTCATCTGCATCAGAAAAAATAATCAGTAAATCAAATCCGGATTTTTTACTTTTACTGGGTACGGGAATAATAAAAAAAAATATTCTTGAAATTCCTCTTAAGAAAACAGTTCACTGCCATCACGGCTATTTACCAAAATACAGAGGTGTAAGTACTGCTGAATGGTCACTCTTTTATGAAAACGAAGTTTATTTAACAACTCATTTTGTCGATGCTGGAATTGATACCGGTGAAATTATTCTTCGCCGAAAAGTAAGGATAGATAATGGAGATTCAATAGAGATTGTTAGAAAAAAGTGTCGTGAACAGTCAGTTGAATTACTATTTGATACTTTCAAATTATTAATTAATGAAAATATAAAAACCGAAAGACAAATTCCTTCTGATGGGAAACAATTTTATGAAATGCACCCTTTCTTTAAACAGATAGTAGAACTTAAGCTCAAAAATTTGTTATGATTACACAAAAACAGGTTGAATATACACTTAATAAATTGCTTGAAAATGCTGAACGTGATGATTATTCAGGTTATGATATTTATGATGGATTGAAGATTACAGAATCACAAAGGATATTAAACAATGTTTACGCGAATACTCTGATTACTCAATTTTTTAAAAAATGTCCTGTTAATTTTCGTAAACTTGCTGGCATACAAAAATCAAGGATGCCAAAAACGCTGGGTATATTTTTAAAAACTTATTGCAATATGAGTTTGCTTACAAATAATGATGAAGAGAAAAAAATATTTCTGGATAAAGCCAGAGCTATAAAAAACGATTTGATTAAGCTAAAACTAAATTCATATTCAGGAGCTTGCTGGAATTTTGGTTTTAAGTATAAAATGATGTTTGATACTCCTACAATTGTTATAACTGCTATAATTGTAAAAGCTTTATTCGACTATTATAAAATTTCTGGAGACGAAGAGACAAAAAAAATATTAGTAGACATAAAAAATTTTATAATAAAAGACTTACATCATACTGTAACAAAAGAAGGAATATGTTTCAGTTACACTCCCAAAACAAAAGATTGTACTTATAATGCAAGTATGCTTGCTGCAGAGACTCTTTCAATTATTTATTCAATAACACGAGATGATGGATTAATTGAGCTAATTGCAAGTGCAGTTGATTTTGTTCTTGAACATCGACAAAAGGATGGGAGATGGAATTATAGTATTAACATTAATAATGGAGCAGAGAGAAAGCAAGTTGATTTCCATCAGGGATATGTATTAGAATCATTGTTCAATATTATCAATCTTGCAAAACTAGAAGACA
>CAZQSR010000220.1:0-3349 GCA_964596145.1 uncultured Ignavibacteriaceae bacterium | reverse complement strand
AAAAACAAATAACTCTTTTTGTGAAAGCTTATCTGCAAGTTTTTTTGCTTCATCAACAGTACGGACAAGAATATATTTTACTGCTTCTTTATTAATTACTTCAATTTCTTTTTCGATGGTGGTTTCTTCTGGTTCGTTATTTTCTAACTGCAAATAAAATTTTCTCAATCTTTCGTACAATGACCTGAACTCAAGTTCATTAAAAATTTTTCTTGTTTCAGAGTAATCAGGCGGAGTAAGTTTTGCGTTTTCAAAGTTAAACTCAATCGGAACATTAAAATGTATTGTTGCAAGCTCTTTTGATAGGAAAGCATTTTCTCTGCTTGCTTCAAGTTTTTTCTTTATCGAGCTAGATTCTATCTCATCTATGTGAGCATAAATATCTTCTACAGTTCCATATTTCTGTATTAATGGCAAAGCTGATTTTGGACCTATGCCGGCAACACCTGGAATATCATCACTTGAATCACCTACAAGTGCAAGATAATCTTTCATTCTCCCGGGTTCAAAACCAAGTTCTGTAATTACTTTTTCTTTGGTAAAAACATCAAGCTCCTCGGTAGATTTTCCCGGTTTAATTACATTTATATTTTCTGTTACAAGCTGAACAAGGTCTTTATCTGGCGAAATTATATAAGAATGCAATCCTTCTTTCTCTGCAAGTTTTACCGCAGTTCCCATTATGTCATCTGCTTCGTAGCCGGGACAAATCCACACAGGAATTTTCATTGCATTAATAATATCCATAATTCGCTGTATTTGAGGGATCATATCCTCAGGCATTTCGGCTCTTGAAGATTTATAGCCTTCATACCTTTCATGTCTGAATGTTTTTTCTTTTGAATCGAATGCAACTGCAATGTAATCAGGTTTTATATCTTCAAGTATTTTCATTAATTGAGTCATAAAACCATAAACTGCTGAAGTTGCTTCTCCGTCTTTTGTCCTTAGTGGTCTTGATATGAATGCAAAATATGCCTTATATGCTAAAGCAAGTGCATCAACTATTGCAAACTTTTTTTTATCCATATTTTATTCTGTCTTTAGCGATTTATGTTTTCTGAAAAAATAGATTGGTAATCCAAGTAATATTAAAATAAATCCCATCATTGCGTTTGATGTATCAGATACTATGGAATTAATTAAAAACAAAAATGAAAATATTACAAACAATGCCGTTGTAAATGGATACCCCCACACTTTATACGGTCTTGCTTTATCAGGCATTTTCTTTCTTAAAATGAAAACACCAAACGCACCAAGCATATAAAAAAGCCATGCGGCAAAAACCACGTAATCTGTTATTGTATCAAAAGTACCAGAAAGAACAAGCACTGCCGACCAGCAGCCCTGAACAACAAGCGACACACTTGGTGTTGCAAATCTAGGATGAATTTTTGCAAGCGGAGAAAAAAACAATTTAGTTCTTGCCATTGCAAAATGAATTCGTGCAGTTGCTAATATACTTCCATTCAATGCACCAAAAGTTGATACAATTACTGCAACCGCAATTATAGAAGCACCGCTTGTACCAAATATTTTCTCTGCTGCTGTTGCTGCAACTAATGGACTATTTTTCATCTCTTCTATTGGCAGAATATAAAGAAACGCAAGATTGATAAACACATAAACAGCAACCACAATAACTGTTCCCCATAATAATGCAAGAGGAACGTTTCGTTGTGGATTTTTTATTTCTCCCGAAACAAATGTAACATTATTCCATCCATCGTATGCCCAGAAAGCTCCTGCTAATGCAAGTCCGAGTAATGCAAATAAGTTTGATGACACTTCAGGAGCAAATTGAAAATTGTGATATAGATTTGTTGTTGTTCCATTTCCGAAAAAGAAAATAGCAAGCGAAAGCAAAATTATTGAAGCAATTTTTACAAATGTAACTATCGTTTGAACAGCACCGCCAAATCTCACTCCGACATAATTGATTCCGGTTAAAAACAATATTAGAATTATTGCAACCATCTTGGTTCCTGCTTCAAAGAAGGGTTTTATTTCTCCCACCAATGGAAAAGTAAAGTGAAAATCTTTTAACGCTCCTGTTAAATCCGGATATTTAATAAAGTAGCCAAGATATTCTGCGAATACATATGCAATAGCTGCCTGACTTCCTGTCTGTATTACTGCAAGTATAGACCAGCCGTAAAGATATGCAGTAAAATCTCCGTACATCTCTCTGAAATAAATATATTGTCCACCGGTTGCATCAATCATTCCGGCAACTTCTGCATTAGATAAAGCACCTATAAAAGTAATTACACCGGCTATTATCCATACAAGTACAAGCAGTTCTGGTGATTGGAGATAACCAGCCATTGTTGCAGGTTTTCTGAATATGCCGCTTCCTATCATTGAACCGGCTACTATCATTGTTGCTGCAGTTAATGTAAGTCCTCTAACTAACTCTTTTGCATGGGTTTTGGATTGCATTTAATTTTTCTTTTTTTTTTCAGCAAGATAAATCTTTTTAAAAATATATACCAACAATCAATACATTTTATTTTTATTTAATCCCCTTTTAATATTAAAATGAAGTGTAAGCTTCGTTTCAGTTCACTCTAATAATTGCTTGAGTTTATTTAATTATTTTCTTTCAATTAATTGAGCTGCCATCTTTGTATAGCCGTTATAAAAGTCATAGATAATTTTTTTCTCATCATCACTGCAGCCAAGAAGTAATTTTATCTCAGAATCATTTTTAACAAGATCAACAGTAACAAATATGCCATCAAGTTTTTTATCTTTTAAAGAACCAAGCCATACATCAATCTCACCTCCATCGCTGCATACAGTACCTTTAAGATAACCATAATCGATAGGAAAAATTAAAGATGGATAATTAGGATGAACAGAACCTTTTGGTCTATCAATAACCAATTCATTTTTTGCAATCAATTCATCAAGATATTGCCAAAATTTATTTTGCATTAAATCTCCTTTTGTATTTTCTTGTAAAACGAAGCGTTAGCTTCGTTTACTAATAATTAATATAAATTACTTATTTTCTTTACTCGAAGCTTCGCTTCGAGTTACAGTCAGTTACCATAAATTACTTTGATAACTGTAAAATCCTGTAAGAACCTCTTGCAACCAATGCAAAGATAATCAATCCAATTACAAGGTCTGGATATTTTGAATTTGTCAATAATACAAGCACTCCTGCGATGATAACTCCCGCATTCGCAATAATATCATTCGAAGTAAAAATCATACTTGCTTTCATATGAACTTCTTTGCTCCTGCTTTTTTGAAGAATGAAAAGACTTAAAGTATTTCCCATCAAAGCAAAAACAGAAATAATAATCATTAGGTTAAAAGATGGAATTTCTTCAAA
>CAZQSR010000219.1:0-3371 GCA_964596145.1 uncultured Ignavibacteriaceae bacterium | reverse complement strand
AGATAAGTAATTTATTCTTTGCAGTCAAGTTTTTCTGTTAATGCGGCATAACGCCTGGCCAGCAGCCGCAGAAAAGGCAGAGTGAATGAGTTGATTTTCATTGGTTTCATTTTTGCGGCTGCTGGCATGTTATGGCCAGTTCATTTTCTATTTCCTCAATGGATGGCAATTCACTTTTAATTTCTTCTGGTATGGCTTTGCTTAATTGATATTCTGCAACACCAATAGGTTGAGAAATACCTCTTAATGCATATTCTGCCTCTATTTTATTTTTTTCTTGACATAATAGAATCCCGATTGACGGATTATCAGATTCAGTTTTTAATTTGTCATCAACAGCCGAAAGATAGAAGCTTAATTTTCCTGCGTATTCAGGCTTAAACCTTTTTGCTTTAAGCTCCACAATGACGTAACATCGAAGTCTTGTGTGATAAAATAATAGGTCCAAATAAAAATCTTTGTCACCAATCTCAAGTTTAAATTGTCGTCCAATAAATGCGAAACCAGTACCTAATTCGAGAAGAAATCTGGTAATGTGTTTTATGAGTTGTTCTTCAATATTCCTTTCATCAGCATCTTTCTTCAATGTCAGAAAATCAAATAAATAAGGATCCTTTAAGGTTTGGTTGGCAAGCTCAGATTCAGGACTTGGTAACGCTTGGATGAAGTTCGTAATTGCTTTCCCTTGTCTTTTATACAAATCTGTTCCAATATGCATATCAAGAATACTACGAGACCAATTATTTTCAACGGTTTCCGATAAATAGAACACTGCTTCTTCAATAGTTTCCGATTTACTGTAAATCAGAATATTATGGCCCCATGGGATTTGTGCAACAAGCTGTTGCACTTTTTCAAAGCCTGATTTATAAAACGAGTAGAATCCTTTCATATAAAACAGATTCCGTCTCGAAAATCCTTTTGAATCAGGAAATTCTGCTGAAAGATCCCTTTCAAGATTGTCAACAACAGAATTCCCCCATCCTTGATCCTCTTGTTTTTCGTACAGTTCTTTCCCAATCTCCCAGTAAAGCATGATAATCTCACTATTGGCAGACAATGCAGCTTTTAGTTGAGTCCGTTTAATTCTAGCTTTAAGGTCTCTCAGCCATTTATTATATTCAGAATCGTATCTTTTCTCGATAGCCATTGTGTTTGATTTATTCAAATTTATGCTTTATTCTCATTTCAGGACTTACGATTTCTTTTTCAGATGAATTGGCCATAACGAGTGGCCGCTAAACACAGCAAAGGTCGAGCCTTCGATGAGAACCGTAACTGCTTGTTTTGTTGTGTTTTAGCGGCATGTTGGCAGTAGTGGCTTTAAATGGAGAATAAAGTCGCCGAAGAAATTTTTGATTCTAATGCTTTGATTATTAATTCAAGATCAATTTTTGCTTCGGCTTTTAATCCCATAGCCGTTGCAATACCTTCACTATTGGTGCTTAGGCGTTCATTCAAGGAAATGTGATAATTTTTGTCTTCTCCAAAAGCCATCTGATACGAATGAAAATGCATCGGATCGCCTAATTTTGGAATTCTATTTAAATGAGTAAAAGAAAACTCTTTTTTCATGTAGTCAAGCATGTGGTTCTGGAGAACTAAAACCAAGTGTTTGTTTATGTGTTCAAAAGTGTCAATTTTATGATGAAGTTGAATCAAAATAGTTTTTGCTGTCATTTTCCAATTCATGCCATATTGTTTGTCCCCATATCCTTCTTCTGGTTCCTCAACGAGGTTTAAATCAGTTATAAATCTTTGCCTTTCAGGCCAAACTGTACCAGTTGTGTCAAGTGTTTGAAGTTCAATGCCTACAAAGTCAATAATTCTTTTCTTGAATACGGAGGCAAGAAAATAATCAACACTACCACCTGGTATACTGATTTCTGGAATTATGTGAAGTTCATTTCCTGGCTCGTGAGATGATAAAAGGTGGAAGCAATCTACAAATATTTGTTTTTTCTCAATAAGTCTGTGTGGACAGATTATTACCTCTAGATTTTCCTTGCCATATTTTACAGAGCAGGTTCCTATTGAAATTTCTGGAGAACTTTTTCTTACTTTAATACATTTTTTTCCAAGATAACCACAGTGTTGGTTGGTTAAAACATCTTTCCAATTAACATTTTCATTCTTGGTCGAATAATTGAAAAACTCCGCTATTCTCGTATTTATACTCATATATTCGTTCTTTTGAAAATTCAATATATTCTTTTGAAATATCAATTCCGATCGATTTTCTACCAAGTCTTGTCGAAACGAGTGAAGTAGTCCCACTACCAGAAAAAGGGTCTAAAACAATGCCCCCTTTTGGGCAAGAGGCAAGAATTGGAATCAAACAAATGTCTTCTGGATAGACAGCGTAATGATCTTTCCTTTTTTGAGTATCTTCTGGAATTATTTCCCAAACATCACCAGGCATAGTTCCATCTGGATGATAAAATAAAAAGTAAAATCCTTTCAAAATCAACTCTTTTGCCCTGCCAGAAACCTTCTCAGAATCCGAATGTGTTGCCCTTTGTTGTCCACGAATTATCATTCTAAAATCTGAAATCTCGCCCGATCTGATTTTTGACAATACCTCATTTAAGCTATTTAATGCATTTCTTTTCTCTTCTTCTGTTAGTGCAGTAGATAATTCTATTTGGCGTTTATATCTTATTCCACTTACTCCTGTTGCAGATACTACAGCACCATTTTTGACGATTGCTTTTCTGGCGTCGGACCTAATGTTCGCAGTGTTGTAATAATATTTTTGAACATCTTTAACAAAGAAAAAGATATTTTCATGAATATTCCTAAGTTTATCTTTACTGCTATCCAAACCACCTTTATGTTTATTCCAGATGACGCTGTTTCGAAGAAACCATTTTTGCTCATCAACCATTTTCAAGGCTACTCGCCATGGGATCCCTATCAGATTTTTATTTCGATAAGTGTCGCCTAAATTTAACCAAAAAGAACCAGATCGTTTAAGAACTCGATGAATTTCCTTTGTTATTTGACAAAGATTATCAATATAATTCACAAATGTCATTTCTTGTCCAATCCCACCGCCATTATATTGTCTGTGTCCCCAATAAGGGGGGCTTGTTACCACACAATCTATAGATTCATCAGGAAATTCCTTAAGTAATTTGAGACAATCACCTGCTACAAATAGAGGCTCCTTGTTCTCAAAATCATTTAAATATTCAATTATCGATCTTACGTTATCCATTTTGTAAAGGTAGCACTTTTCTGCCATTACTGCCAACGGTTGAGTGTATGTGCCGTAAGGGATTGCGGAGTAGTTTCCTGTTCACCGACACAAAAGTTTGAGCGGGCTACAACGCTTGAAGACCCACTGAAGCCCTTATGGCATATACACT
>CAZQSR010000218.1:0-3389 GCA_964596145.1 uncultured Ignavibacteriaceae bacterium | reverse complement strand
AACCACCGCGGTAATTAAGAAGCCAATCGCCGGTGTAACCATCTTTCAGCGCATTAAATGTAACCCCGTATGCTTTTAGATGATCGGATTGCTGAAGATCCATATAAATCAAAAGCTTGGATTGAGCATTAATGGATGATGCGAGTAATAATATGGCAAAGATAAATTTCATGTATTGTTTTTTATAAACACTGCAAATATAAAATCACTTTTGATTTTTTGTAAGTGTAATAGCTCATCCTCAAATGAGAAGCATTTTTCGATTACAGTTAGAGCTTCCTTTTCCTCGTTAATAAAATTATGAGCTATTCCATCAAATAAAGGATGGAGAATTGTTCCCCCGTATTCACGTAATTCAACAATTCTAAATTTCTTATTTAATTCCGGTAATATTTTTTCTGATTCAATAGCCTCTGATGGATCGCTAAGAAACATGCGGAGTAATCCGGGCTTAGCAATTCTTTTTTTTATTAACCTGCTGTTATAATAATACCTGTATTTAGCCGGGATTTCGCCAAGCAGTTTATTTGAAAAAAAGATTTGATCTTTATTCCATTGAAAACGTGTTGGTCCAACATACTCATTAATTAATAATAAACCATCCGGTTTCATGAAATCATTAATTTTATCAATAACTTTATTCATAGGAGAGAAATGATGCAATGATTGTTCGCAAAAAATCAGGTCGTACTTACTTCCAATATTCATTTCGTTAAAATTTGCCAGCTGATAGTTAATAATGTTGGAATAGCCGGCTTCCATAGATTTTTTACGAGCGAAATCAATCCTTCTTGGTGAGAGATCTATTGCATCAATCTGTTTGAATTTGCCTGAAGCTGCCCAGCGTAATTCGCGGTGTCCGGTTCCACAACCGAGTGATAAAGCTGTTAATTTCTCTTTATTGAATAAATATTTTTGGATAAAATATTCGTAGTAATCGGTTTTAGGATTGCCGGAGATTAATAAATTCCAGCGCTCTCTTATTTGCGGAATGTCCCACCAATGTGTAGGGGGAGAATCCAGATGTGACCAAGCCGATTCAACTTTGCTTTTTGATAATGAAAAAATTCTGGAAAGTATTTGTAATAATGTGAAATTTCTTCTCTTATAAAAAACATAAAGCTCAATGAAATCATTAACATTGATAAGATTTATGAACATGATACATTAGTATAGAAACTTATTAAGAATCCTAGAGAACTTCGTTTTTCAGCTTGGCGAAGTGTAGAACGTAGAAGCACTAAAACGTCCAGCTAAGATCAATGTAATTTCGAAATAAGCACTTCACAAAGCATTTCGCCAGACTAATATCAGTGGAGGTGCATCTTTTTTTCTATTTTAGACGTTTCCTCATTGAAAATTCCCATGCATTATCTTCGAAAAATTGAAATAGGTTCAAATGTCTTACCTTGAAATGTTTGCAAACAGCAGGAATTTTCGTATCACTTTTCTCACTCTCTGCACTTACCAATACTAAGTCAGAATCTTTCCCAAATAAATTTTCTTCTTCCATTTTTTCAATTACTAAAGCAATAATCCAGGGGTCTGCCTCATCTTTCTTTGCTCGTGGGTCGATAAGTCTCGGAAACGTTGCTAAAATTTTAACCGCTAATTGTCCTTGTTTATTCGTAATAGGATAGAAGGATGGTTTATGCTTTGAAATTAGCTTTCCAATATCGTCTTTTGGTCCTGAATATGGGACAATTTCATCATACACCATTTCGTGCGAAACCATCCTTTTTTTCCTAAATAACTCATCTATATGTTTCCATAAATCAGGGAAAACAGAAGAAGGATAAAACCTATTTATTGTAATTAATGCACTACTGTCAATATAATATATGTTGTTTTCAGATTTCATGTAGTAATGCAGAAACGTTGAGATTTAAAGCATTAGATGCTTTTGAATAGGAGATTTGATTGTTATACATGGCATCCAAAACCATATTGAAAAATGTTTCACCTCTTGTAGCTCTGCTTTTTACTTCAGGTTTTACAAAGCCGCTTTTTTTAGGTGTTGTTTTATATGTGGCTTTAATTTGGTCTAAAAGTTTAAAAAACTTCAAGTCTGAAATGAGTTTTTCTTCCTTTAATCTTCTCAAATAAACTTCTCTGCTTATGCTCAACTTGGAAGCATAAGTTTTTATGTCGTCTAAGTTATCTGTCTTTTCTAAAAGATAAGAAGGTGCTAAAAATTTACCCGCAAAAGAATTGCATTCCCACTCCTCTTTCTGCTTTTCAGTTGCCTTTTCATGAAGGCACATGCCAGATTGGAGTCTTAATATATGTGCTAATTCATGGAATATGGTGAATATTCTACCAGCATATGAATGATTTGAATTAGTTACGATTGCATATGGAAAATTGTTAGTGAAGCAAAACCCATGAACTTCCTCCATTGGCATTGAAAACTGAAAAACAAAAATTCCAAGTTTTTCCTCAACTGCTTGTCTCCAATTTTTGTATGCTACACTTTCTGTTTTCCAAGAAAGTTGGTCTTCAATGGAAATATCGAGTAACTCTCGTAGATGTTTGACAAAGCTTTCTCCGTCTTTTATCCCGTATTTAGTTTTGTCTAACCATTCGTACCTACTTTTCCAATAGCTTTCACCTTGTATTTCTAAAGCAGTTTCACGGAAATAAGTCACGTCTCTGATTACATCCAAAACCTTCTTTGAAAGCTTGCTCTCTATAGGTGATAAATTCCTAAAGTCCTTGGGTTTGTTTATTCTTGCAGGAACCTCAGGTAATAAAAAAACCGCTAACTGTCTTTTATATGCATTGGCTATCGTTTTTAGCTTTCCAAGAGGAATATTCTTGCCTTCTTTCTCCCATAGTTTATACCTTTTAAAGTCAACATCAACTTTATCGGCAATCTCGGAAAGGTCAAAACCCGATTCCTCTCTTGCCCAACGAAGCACTAATGGGTTGATATTTATCTCAACTTTGTTCACAGTAGAAAACTAACGAATTTTTGTCCTAAAAGTTAGTAATTGATTCCCACAATTTGTGTCAGGTATCAGAATTATAACATTTTTGCAAATGAGAAAACCTATGCGGTCTTCCTATCGCTCTCAATGTAAAGTGGTTTTTCACCCTTGGTAACAACGTCGCGGGTTACGAGACACTTATCTATATTTTCCTGGGTTGGTAGTTCATACATAATGTCGAGCAAAATACCTTCTACAATTGAGCGGAGAGCACGTGCGCCGGTTTTTCTTTCGATTGCTTTTTTAACAATTTCATCTAAAGCAACAGGATCAAATTCCAGCTCAACTCCTTCCATCATAAATAATTTTTTGTATTGCTTAATTATAGCGTTTTTCGGCTCGGATAAAATATTTTTAAGAGCTTTTTCGTTTAGCGATTGAAGTGGAGCAATCATTGGA
>CAZQSR010000217.1:0-3492 GCA_964596145.1 uncultured Ignavibacteriaceae bacterium | reverse complement strand
CTGGTGCAACTTCTGGAATTGTCCCGGGAGATGAAGAAACAATTCGTTATTTGCGTGAAGAAGCTGGAGTAAATGAACCTGTTGAACTTGTTACACCCGACAATGATGCGGTTTATGAACAGGTTATTAAAATTAATGCTGAAGAACTTGTTCCTCAGATTGCTTGTCCGCATACAGTTGACAATGTAAAACCAGTTGATAATGTAGCAGGCGTTAAAGTTAATCAAATAGTTATTGGTTCTTGCACAAATGGCAGACTTGATGATCTTGAAATTGCAGCCAATATTCTAAAAGGAAAAAAGGTTGCAGAAAATACACGAATGTTAATCTTCCCTGCTTCATGGAAAATTTATAAAGAAGCTATGAAAAAAGGATTTATTATGGACTTTATAAATGCCGGAGCTGTTGTAATGAATCCCGGTTGTGGATGCTGTCTTGGTGTTCACCAGGGTGCATTGGGTGATAAAGAAGTTTCTCTTTCAACAACAAATCGAAACTTTAAAGGAAGACAGGGAAATCCAAATGCAGATGTATATCTTTGTTCACCGGCAGTTGCAGCAGCAAGTGCAGTAACAGGTGTAATTACTAATCCATTGAAAGGAGTAAATTAATATGACTGGAAAAGTTGTTTTAAAATTAGGTGATGATATTTCTACTGATGCTATTTATCCAGGTAGATTTATGGCGACTGTTCTTCCAACAGAAACACCTCAATACGCTTTTATGGATTACAAAGAATTCAATGCAAAATTAAATTCCAAACAAATTCCGCCTGATAGTTTTATTGTTGCGGACAATAATTTCGGTTGTGGTTCTTCAAGAGAACAAGCTGCATCAACTCTAAATGGTTGGGGATTAATTGTTGTTGCTAAAAATTTTGCAAGAATATTTTTACAGAACTCAATTAACCTTGGTTTAAGAACTGTTATTTGTCCCGAAATTGAAGCCAATGAAGGCGATGAACTTGAATTAACAGATAATGAACTAATTAATAAAACCACCGGAAAAAAATTTAAGATTGAACCTTTACCAAAAGCACGTCAAGCTATAATTGATGCAGGCGGTTTGGTTGCTTATACACGAAAACTATTACTTGAAAAATCAGGTAAGAAATAATTAATATTCAGAAGCAGGAAACAAAATTTCCTGCTTCTTTTAAAATTATTTTTATGTTGCCTTTATTATTATTAAACTCAAATCATCTTCAAATTTTTGATTTGTAAAGTTTAAAATCTTTTCCTTAAAGTTTTGAAGAAAATCATTTCCCGCTTCAACTGATTCCACTAATTTTAAGAGATTATTTGTACCAAGAGATTCACCTGATACATTTCTTGATTCAATTATTCCATCAGTAAATAAAAGAATCATGTCTCCTTTATTGGAAATTAAACTTATATCTTCAAATAAACCATCTGGTGAAAAACCCAGCAACATACCGTTTGACTGAATTAATTCCGCCTGATTTGTATCTGCCTTTCTTAATACAATTGGAAGATCACCAGCACCAGCATATTTGATGGTATTTGTTTTATTATTTAGAACTATTATTGAAAGAGTGGCAAAGACTTCAGAGATTCGGGAATCCTGGTAAATTGAATTATTGACCTGTTCCAAAATTAGTTTTGGAGAATATTCTTTTATATTTTGAAGTGCAACTCTTATAGCGCTTCGGACATAACCTGCATATGCAACAGCAAAATACCAGGCACCCCATTTTTTCCCCATTACATCACCAAGTACAACAACTAATTGTTCGTCATCAATTTTAAAGTAATCTATAAAATCACCACCTGGAATGCCTTTAAAAGGAATATGCCAATGTTTAATATCGAATCCTTTAAAATTCGGAAAATCGTCGGGAACAACTTTCACACGCATATTATCAGCGGCTTTGTGAATCTCCGAAAAGACTTTTTGTCTTTCTTTACGAAGACTTTTAATTATTGCAGATACTTTTGCAACAACAACTCTTGGTCCTGCTGTTTTTAATACATAATCAGTAATTCCCAAATCATAGCCTTGAAGAATGTCGTCTTCGCCACCTTTTGCAGTCAAAAATAAAAATGGGATAGACCTCAGTTCAGGGTCTGTTAATAGCATTCTTCGAAATTCAAAACCATCAATTTCGGGCATCATTATATCAGAAATAATTATATCCGGTTGGTACGATTTAGCTAACTGAAAACCATCGTTTACATTATGAGCAATCTGACATTCAAAACCAGCTTTGGATAAATTATATTGAAACAATTTTGCCAAAGAGATGTCATCATCTACTAAAAGAATTTTGTCTGTATCTTCTTTCTCAGTTCTTTCTACTTGCCTTTTTGAACCATAGGCACGGTAGATTTCTGATCTTCTGATAAGTGCTTGAATTTTAAGTAAAAGCTCCTGTACATCAAAAGGTTTGGAAATTAAATCATCTCCACCAACGGCAAGAGCTTTTTCTTTATCTTCTAAACTGCCTTTAGCGGTAACAAAAATAAAAGGAAGTGTTCTGTGCTGTTCCGATTCACGGACTTTCTGGCAGAATGTAAATCCATCCATTCCATCCATATTAACATCACAAAGTACCAAATCTACTTTCTGTTCCTCAAGTAAAATAGAAGCTTCTTCAGAGCCTCCTGCTTCAATTACAGAATAGTCTTTCTTTTTAAGGTGAAAAGAGATTAATTTTCTTATAGTTAAATCATCATCAATGACAAGGATATTTTTTTTGTCTTCTGCAATCATTGGCTTGCTTAAATTTTTCTTCCAAAACTTTCAATAGCTTCTTGTTTGCTTGGATATGCTTCAAAAACTCTGTGCATTCGTGTTAATTCAAACATTGAATGAACAGAAGGTTGAAAGCCAACGAGTTTCATATCACCGCCAAGGGCTGTTATTTTTTTCAATGATACGACAAGTGCTCCCAAAAAAGTGGAATCAATAAATTCACATTCACTTAAATCCACAATTAATTTTCGAGCTCCCAATTCAATATCTTCTGAAAGGGTTTTTTTGAAAAGTTCAGCTTCTTTCAAAGTAGCCCGGCTTAGGTTTACAACCTCAACTACTACATCACCAAAATTTTCTTTATTAAAATCCATGATTATACTCCTTTTTAATTTTCAAATTCTTTACTGTTTACTTTGTATCTTTCCATCAGCCGATAAATAGTAGCTCGTCCGAGTTTTAGTTTACGTGCTGCTTCAAGAATATTCCCCTTTGTTACTTTAAGGGCATGCCTGATAGCTTCTTCTTTTATCTTTTCAAACGGAATTATATTTTCATCGACAAACAAAGAGCCTGTCATTTCAATTTTCTTTGACGTATCAAGTGCTTTAATATGCAAAGGGAAATCTTCAACATCAATGTAATTTCCATCTGTAATAATTACACATCTTTCAATTGTATTTTCTAACTCGCGGACATTTCCGGGCATACAGGGGGATGCCCTGCATCTGCCGATTCAAACGTCTTCTTTAGAAGCGGTGATTTGTGAATGCAGTT
>CAZQSR010000216.1:3002-3516 GCA_964596145.1 uncultured Ignavibacteriaceae bacterium | reverse complement strand
ACGGATTAAATATGAATCCTGTACAGGACGATATGGGAGATCATATTGGTCCTAATGCTGCTGATTATATTGATGTTGAACTTCATAACTCAACAAATCCATCTATAATTGAAGCATCATTTACAAATCAAATATTAGGGACAAACGGAGTTTGCCAAATTACAATTCCATCTTCTTTATCAGATGCATATTATATAGTTATAAAACACAGAAATTCAATAGCAACTTGGAGTGCAATTCCTATTTCATTTAACGGACAAAATATATTCTATAATTTTACAGACGCTGTAAACAGAGCTTATGGCGACAATCTAAAACAGGTTGCATCGGGAGTTTATGCCATTTTTGTAGGAGATGTAAACCAGGATGAAGTTGTAGATGTCTTCGATCTTGTTGATATGGATTTAGATTTAACTAATGGTACTGTAGATTATGTCGTATATGATATAAATGGAGACGGGGTTGTTGACGTATTTGATCTTCTAACAATAGATGAAAATTTAACTAATGGTAT
>CAZQSR010000216.1:2763-2992 GCA_964596145.1 uncultured Ignavibacteriaceae bacterium | reverse complement strand
CTGATGTTAATGGAGACGGTTTAGTTGATGGTAGTGATATGTCATTAGTTGAAAATTCAAATAATTCATTTGTTTCAGTAATAAATCCTTAAAAAAAATAAACTTTACTATAATTTATAAATGTTAATAAAATAAAACACTATGAAAATGAAAAAAATTATTACGATTATTTTGCTGATTATAGCGTCAGCTATGAAGGTTACTTACGCCGATGTTCATCCGACAGACC
>CAZQSR010000216.1:0-2753 GCA_964596145.1 uncultured Ignavibacteriaceae bacterium | reverse complement strand
TTTTAAAAAACGATAGTCAGATAACATCAAATATTTACAGTTTCGAAATATGGATTAGTTCAGTATCTTCTGTAGTTCCATTAAATTTAAGGCAATGGCAAGCAGGGATTAATTATAACACAGCATTTCTTAACGGTGGGACAGTTACTGGCAGTTTAGATTATACAGGCTCGATACTACTTGCTTTTAATGATATGTATCCGCAATCTTTAAATGTTGCTACTGCAGGGTCAATTAAAATTGCAGCAAAGTTAGGTGCAGTAACATCTTATATTCTCATTCCAAATACAGGAGTTGAATATAAATTAGTAAAGGTTACTCTCACAAATTCTGTTAATTTTGCCCAAGTACAGCCTAATTTATCATGGAACTTCTCAGTATCTCCATACCCAACAAAAGTTTTTTCATGGTTATCAACATCAACCCCAAACGCTCAAGTTACAATGCCAAATAATGCTCCAGGACCTGTTATTCAATCATGGCATACAACTGACCAATTAAATAATCATATTTTTAACACTTATCCTCAAATTTACAATGTTACAGGTACAAGTTCATATTGTTCATCAGGTAGTGGAGGTTCTGTTACATTAGTAAACTCAGAAACAGGTGTTTTATATGAGCTTATTAAAAATAATATTCCAACGGGATTATTTTACTCGGGGAATGGTAGTGCAATTACATGGAATAATCTTAATTTTGGTACCTATAAAGTTAATGCACGAAAAATAGGAACAAGCTTAACCAGTCTAATGGCTGATTCTGTAATAATTAATGAAATTACCGGCTTACCCGGTGTTGCCGGAGCAATAAACGGCAGTAATACTATTTGTCAAGGAACATCTGCAGCTAATTATAGCGTTGCACCAATTTCTAATGCTGAAAATTATATATGGTCTTACACGGGAACAGGTGTAACAATTAATGGTACTTCTGAGAACGTTATTTTAAACTTTTCATCAAATGCTACCGGAGGGAATCTAACAGTAACAGGCTCTAATGCTTGCGGACAAGGAACTACTTCATCACCTTTGGTGATTTCAGTAAGCGACTTGCCTAGTGCTGCAGGGGCAATTACAGGTGTATCTTCTGTAAGTCCAGGGCAAAATGCAGTTGCTTATTCAGTTCCTGCAATAAATGGTGCCGTTACTTATACATGGACCTATTCAGGGCAGGGAGCAACAATAAATGGCAACTCAAATTCCATTACGATTGATTTTGGAGCCAATGCAACCCCCGGTTTCTTAACAGTAAGCGGAACAAATTCGTGCGGAAATGGTACTCCATCTCCTGCTTTCGCTATTAATGTTAATTCTGTACCGGGTGCAGCAGGAAATATTACAGGTACATCTTCTGTTTGTCCGGGCGTAAATAATGTTATGTACACAGTTCCGGAAATTTTAGGAGCCGATACTTACTTATGGGAATACACCGGTACAGGCGTTACCATTGATTCAATTCTTGGAGATACAGCATATATTAACTTTTCGATGAATGCCACCTCTGGAGTTTTAACAGTAAAAGGTCATAACACTTTTGGATACGGCAATGTTTCTCCTAACTTTATCATTACAGTAAATCCATTTCCTGAAGCAGCAGGAACAATCAGCGGAAATGACACAGTTTGCAAGAGTTCAAATTCTATTTATACCGTACCTGTTATTCAATATGCAACATCATACGTATGGACACTTCCAACAGGAGCAACCGGAACAAGTACTACAAATAGTATAAATGTAAACTTTGGAACTAGTGCTGTAAATGGTAACATTACTGTAAAAGGTCTTAATTCATGCGGTGAAGGAGCCTCATCTACTAAAGCAATTACTGTAAATACAGTTCCAGCAGCAGCAGGTGCTATCTCGGGACAATCTACTGTTTGTCAAGGCGCAAACAATATTACTTATACTGTACCTGCTATAAGTGGTGCAACATCTTATTTATGGACTTTACCAACAGGTGCAACCGGCTCAAGTACTACCAACTCTATAACTGTTAACTATTCAACAACAGCAATAAGCGGACAAGTTACTGTCAGAGGAGTTAACGCATGTGGTAATGGTACAGCATCAGCACTTTCTATTACTGTTAACCCATTACCGGCCAATGCAGGAACAATTACAGGTTTAACTACTGTTTGTCAAGGACAAAGCGGTGTTGTTTATACTGTACCTTCAATTTCAAATGCAACATCCTATATTTGGACAAAACCAAACGGTACAACAGGAACAAGCACTACAAATACAATAACAATTGGTTACACTAATACAGCAGTTAGTGGAAATATTACAGTTAGAGGAAGTAACTCTTGCGGTCAAGGAAATCTCTCAACGTTAGCCGTAACAGTTAATCCACTTCCTGATTCTGCTAAAGTTGTAACCGGACCTACCACTGTTTGTAAAAATGAAACCGGCGTTGTTTATAAAGTTCAACCTATTAATAATGCTACTTATTATAGTTGGACATTACCAAACGGTATAATTGGTAGCAGTATAACTGATAGCATAGTAGTAAATATTACAAACACAGCTGTTTCAGGCAGCATAATAGTTAAAGGTATGAATTCTTGTGGCGAAGGCGTTGCAACAAGTTATGCTGTTACTGTAAACAGTGTTCCAGCAGCAGCCGGAACTATATCAGGTACTTCCTCAGTATGTAAAGGTCAAAGCAACAATGTTGTATATACAGTTCCTGCTATAGCCGGAGCTACCTCATATATATGGACACTACCTACAGGCTTTACAGGAACAAGT
>CAZQSR010000215.1:0-3521 GCA_964596145.1 uncultured Ignavibacteriaceae bacterium | reverse complement strand
TTACAAAGAATGAACAGGAAAACATTCATCAGTGTCTTAAAAGCATTAAATGGGTTGACGAAATTATAATTGTTGATTCCGGAAGCAGTGATAAGACACTTGATATTGCAGCTAATTATACCAATAAAATATTTTTTCATGAGTGGCAAGGTTATGCAATTCAAAAACGATATGCTTTAAGTCTTACATCAAATGAATGGGTGTTAAGCGTGGATGCAGATGAGATAATTTCAGAAGAATTGAAAAAAGAAATATTATCTAATGATTTTACTTTGGCAGATGGATTCTATATCAAAAGAAATAATTTTTTCCTTGGCAGATTGATTAATTCTTGTGGATGGGATGCAGATTACCAGTTAAGGTTATTTAAAAAATCAAAAACAACAGTAACGGATGCACTTGTTCATGAAGGTTTTCATGTTGATGGAAAAACTGTCAGGTTAAATTTTCCGATGTTTCATTATACTAACAAAAATCTTTTTCAATCAATTGAAAAAAGTAATAGTTATTCATCACTGAATTCTCTTGAAAAAGTGAACGAAAAAAAAATCAATGCTTTGACAATAATGCTGCATACACTTTCTGCCTTTTTAAGATATTATATTTCTCTTAAAGGATTTAAAGATGGAATTCATGGTCTTCTTATTTCCTGGTTAAACTCTTTAACAACATTTCAGGTATATGCAAAAACGTGGGAAAAACAAAATCATAAAAGTATTTAATATATAACGATGAAAACATATTTCAGATTATTAACATATGTAAAACCGTACTGGAAGTACTTAACGGTATCAATTATCTGTACAATTTTATATGCTCTTATGAATGGATTAAGTGTATATCTATCAATTCCTTTGCTTGATTCATTATTCCAGGAGACGGCAAGTAAAAAAGAAATTATTACTCAACCTGCAGGAAAAACAACTTCAGTATTTCCGGAATTTGTTCAAAATATTATAAATGATTTTTCTGAATGGTTCAGACATTTTATTTTTACCGGTGATAAGCTTGAATCACTCCTGAGAATTTGTTTTATAGTTCTTTTTGCTTTTCTTGCAAAAAATGTATTTGGATATATGCAGGGATATTTTCTTGCTCACGTTGAACAGGGTGTGATGAAAGATTTACGTAATCAGGCTTATCGTCGTTTGCACGAATTGCCAATGAGTTATTTTAAGAATGAGAGAATTGGAAATCTTATTTCTCGTTTAACTAATGATGTTAATGTTGTTTTAACAAGTATCTCACTCACATTTTTTAATCTTATTAGAGAACCTTTATCAATTATTGTATTTCTTGGGATAGCAATTTCAATTAGCTGGAAAATGACTTTATTTGCTTTTCTTATTCTTCCTTTTTCGATGATAATAATTGGTTGGATTGGAATTAAATTAAGAGCTCAGAGTGCGATTATACAGGAAAAAATGGCTGACATAACAAGCGTTATACAGGAAACAACTTCAGGCGTTAAAGTTGTTAAAGCCTTTGGTATGGAGGAGTTTGAAAATTCAAAGTTTGAGAAAGAAACTTCATCATTCATGAAACTAATGTTAAAAATTACACGAATAAGAAATTTTTCTTCTCCAATTACTGAATTTTTAAGTGTAATTGTCGGAGTAATAATAATTTACATTGGTGGACGATTAGTGCTGATTGAACACACACTTAAAGCTAGTGAGTTTCTAGGATTTCTTTTTGCAATATTTCAATTAATGCCTCCAATAAAAGAATTAAGCAGTGCAAACAATCGCGTGCAGGAATCAAGTGCTGCTGGTGATAGAATATTTGAGATACTTGATACCGAATCTGAAATTAAAGAAGTTGAGAATCCTTTACCTTTATCTTCTTTTAATAATAAGATTAAATTCGAAAATGTTAGTTTTCGTTATTCTGATTCCGATGAGGAAATTTTAGACGGTGTTAGTTTTGAAGTAAACAGGGGAGAAATAATTGCATTTGTTGGTCCAAGTGGAGCAGGAAAAACTACTCTTGTTGATTTGCTTCCTCGCTTTTATGATCCCGTAGCAGGAAGAATAACAATTGACGAGGTTGATATTAAAAATGTAAGAATAAAAGATTTAAGAAAACTGATGGGAATTGTTACACAGGAAACTTTACTCTTTAATGAAACTATTAAAAATAATATCGCTTATGGTCTTGGAGATTTTCCAATAGAAAAAATAATTGAAGCCGCTAAAATGGCAAATGCTCATAAATTTATTATGGAATCACCTAATGGTTATGAAACAATGATAGGTGAAAGAGGATTGAAAATTTCTGGTGGACAACGTCAGAGACTTGCTATTGCAAGGGCGTTACTTAAGAATCCACAAATAATGATTTTTGATGAAGCAACTTCCTCACTTGATAATGAATCTGAAATTCTTGTGCAGGAGGCAATTGAAAGATTGATGAAAGACAGAACTACCTTTGTAATTGCTCATCGTCTCAGTACAATTAGAAATGCAACTCGTATTGTTGTTCTTAATAAAGGAAAAATTGTACAGGTTGGTACTCACGATGAATTAATTAAAGAAGAAAAAGGACTTTATAAAAAATTCTATGAAATGCAGTTCAGAGATTAACTTTTATGATTGAGCAAAATAAAAATTACGAATGGATTGACAGGATAATTTATTTTTTTGTTATGATGTTTCTTGCGACATTAACAAACTCAATCTTTTTCAATCAGCTTGGTTATTATGGAGCACTGATATTAATTTTAATCAAGTATTATCTTAATCGTCAAAATCCTTTTACTAAAACCGGACTTGAGATATTTATTCTTTTTTATCTGCTTGCCTTAATTCTGTCAACAATTTTTTCTCATAACCAGCCGCAATCATTCAATAATTTATTAAAAAGAATTCTGCTTATTCCAATTATATATACAATTCCTGCTGCTGTAACAGATATTAAAAGAGTAAAACAATTTTTTATGGTTTATATTGGAGTTGCACTTCTTTCGGTTGGAATATATTTGTTCTTTTCAGCAAAACATCTGATATTAAATCTTTATCAAATTCAGCAATCCGGGCCAGGGGTTTTTCAATATCCAATTACATCAAGCGAAATAATGAGTTTTACAATAATATTTTTGTTTTCGTTTCTGATAAATGAAAAACATAATTGGAAAGTAAAAATATTTATTGGTATTGGTTTTCTTCTTTCTTCGTTGGCTCTTTTTGCAACGTATAAAAGAACTGGCTGGATTGGAACAATGGCCGGAATATTTGCAATATTATTAGTAAAAAAGAAATGGTCTGTTTTAATACCAGCATTTATGCTTCTTTTAATAGCGATTATTATAGAAAAAGACAAAAGTGAAATTTATGTTTATAATACAAATGGAAGTAATATTATAAAAGAAAATCCATTTCCTACAGATGGAAAAGCTTTTCAGTTATACCCGCATAATAATTTTTTATTAATTGCAGATTTTGATAAAGGAATTATTAAATATGATGGCAATAAAATAATATCAAAGTCGGTTTTGCCTTTCCCGGTTACTGAAGTTACAG
>CAZQSR010000214.1:0-3578 GCA_964596145.1 uncultured Ignavibacteriaceae bacterium | reverse complement strand
AACATATAATGAAATCAAGGTGTTCGGCACGAGAGCAAGCACGCAAGCCGTTACCTGCTATAATAGAAAACGATGAATAAAAATGAGAAAGTTAACAGTAATTATAATTACAATATCAATAATTTTTTCACAATCAACGAATGCTCAAGTTGACAATTCATTTGGAACGCTACCACCATTTACTAAATGGTATCAGAATCCGTTGGGTGTAAGCCCTATAGCTTTGCACACAGGCAATGGTTTATTTATTCCGATGATTGCAGCAACCGGTATTCTCATTTTCACAAAATGCAACGATACTCTGAATAACAGGGTAAGCTTTTACAGCGACATTGGTTACACAAAGGGTTATTACGGAAGTTTTTCGAATATTACACATCTAAATATCGGCGTAAATTATATGCTTAGAGAATACTTGTCGGCTGGTGTTGAATTATCACAAGTATATGTTTATGATAATGAAAACAATACTTATGGAATAGGCATTCGTCCTTTTTTCAGATTTTATCCTGTAAATATGGAGAGTATCAAGTTTTACTTTCAAAGTGGTGCAGGGCTACAATACTTTTTTAAGAATTTTCCCAAACCTTCAGGCTTTTTTGGTGATTACCGTGAAGGAACAAGGTTAAACGGAAGCCCTAAATATGGAATTGGAACAGAGATTAAACTGAATTCAAAATGGAATATCAATGCAAGCCTCTGGCATATTCATTTTTCTAATGGGAATAATCCAAGTTCTGAAAGGAATCCTGGACACGACAGTAACGGGTTTAGTTTTGGACTAATATACAAATGATGAAATTAAAACAATTACAGCAGGTAACAAGCGGTCATAAAACATAGCGGTTTCAGTGGGTTCGCAAGCGTATCAGCCCGCATCAAGTTTTGTCACGGTTGATACGGACGTAGCTCCGCAATCCGCTACGTTTTATACCGCCAAACGTTACCGGCAAGCGTAAGAAAGCGACATAAACAAGATTTTCGAGCTAAAAGAATCAAAAAATCCTTTTATTTTGCTTGAAATTTCAAAATAAAGCCTACCTTTGCAGTCATTTAATCAAAAACAAAAAGAAAGATGCTTCTGCAATTTTCAATTAAAAACTTTAGAACATTTAAGGACAAAGCGACCTTGAGCCTTATTGCTTCCAACTACGATAAAGACACCAGAGAGCACGAAAACATTGTAATAAATGACAGCTCTGGACTAAGACTCCTCAAAAGTGCAGTTATTTATGGTGCAAATGCGAGTGGCAAAAGCAAGTTGCTTGACGCATTTGCATTTATGCGATATTTCGTAATTAATAGTTCAAAGGAAAGCCAAAAAGGTGAGACTATTGAAGTTGAGCCTTTTAAACTAAGCACACAGACAGAAAACGAACCATCTGAATTTGAAATCATTTTTGTTCACAAAAATGTGCTTTATCGGTATGGCTTTGAAGCGACAACTGAAAGGATTGTATCTGAGTGGCTTTATCACAAACCAAAAACAAAAGAAGTTGAACTTTTTTATAGAGAAGGAAGCACCTTCAATACTCACGAACGAAGTTTTACCAAAGGCAATACTGTTGTCAAGGAAGGTTTAGTTCGAGACAATGCTTTATTAATTTCAGTAGCCGCTCAATTCAATGAGAAGACTGCAATCAATGTTTTAGATTGGTTCAAAAGACTTAAAACCTTGTCAGGATTAAAAGAATCAGGCTACCAAGGTTTTACCATGGGTAAAACCGAAGACCCTAAGCACAAAGTGAAAATTCTTGAACTATTGAAAGCCGCTGATTTAGGAATTCAAGACATCGAACTACAAAAACTTGACATTGAAAGTCTTCCCAAGGGAATGCCAAAAGAACTCAAGGAGAAGTTAATTAGAGAAGTGCGAGAAGAAAAAAAAGAATTTGTGTCTGACGTATTGACTAAGCATAAAAAATATAACGAAGAATTAAAATCAGTAGGAAGTGTTAGCTTTTCATTAGAAGATGATGAATCGTCTGGAACAAGAAAGTTTTTCGCTCTTACAGGTCCTATTCTCGATGTTATTGAAAATGGTTATACTCTAGTAGTTGATGAGTTAGACTCAAAACTTCATCCGAATTTGGTTTGTAAAATTGTTTCGCTTTTTAACTCTAAAGAGTTTAACAAGAAGAACGCACAATTGATTTTCAATACACACGACACAAACTTATTAAGTTCAGGTTTATTCAGAAGAGACCAAATTTGGTTTACAAACAAAAATAAATACGGAGAAGCAATGCTTTATTCCTTAGCTGACTTTAAATCAGATGAAGTTAGAAAAAATGACCCTTTTGAAGATAATTATATTAAGGGTAAATATGGTGCCGTTCCTTTCCTTGGCTTTTTTGATAACCTAAAATTTTTCTTGACAGAAAATGAAAATGAAGGACAAAAAAGCTGAACAAAAAGCAGCTAAGCAAAAGCATCTTGAACTTTTAAAGGCTCAAAGGAGAAAAGCACCTAGCCTTGAAAGACCTGTTGCAGTATTAACAGAAAAACCCTCTATACTTATTGTTTGTGAAGGAGAAAATACCGAACCTTCTTATTTTAATCAATTCAGAATTACCTCTGCAAAAGTCAAATCAGTTGGTGAAGGATATAATACAGTTTCGTTGGTAAATAGAGCTCTCACTTTAGCTCAACAAGGAAACTACGACCAAGTTTGGTGTGTGTTTGACAAAGACGATTTTAACGACAATGATTTCAACTCAGCAATTCAAATAGCATTAGCTAACAACTTTGGCGTAGCTTATTCTAATCAATCATTTGAATATTGGCTGATATTACACTTTAATGACCATCAAGGTGGTGGAATGCATAGAGACAGCTACAACGATAAAATCAACGAACACCTTAAACCATTCAAAGTAACATATGACGGCAATGGGACAAAATTAATAGAAGATGATTTTTTTGAATTACTTGACGGCATAGACGACAAAACGAAAAAGAAAAGAGTTGAACTTGCAATAGATAGAGCAGAGAGAAATTACAATAAATTTGACCATTCAAATCCAGCGAAAGAAGAATCATCAACAACCGTGTTCAGACTAGTTAGAGAACTTCTAAAATATGTGCAATGACAGAACGCCAGCCGGTAACAGCCGTTTGCCGCAATGGGGGCTGACGTGGTTAAATCAAGTGCAGTGCTTCTATCAACATTTGTGCTTGGTTGACAGTGACGTGCTCCTAAATCCCCCACTGCGGCAAGCGGCAAAACGTTAGCGTTTATTGAAAAACGAATTATAGATTGATAATGAAAATATTAATTGCATATTCCACAAACACAGGTAATACCGAAAAAATTGCAAAAGCGATAAGCGAAATTTGTCCGTTTGATTACGATTTAAGAAAAATTATGGACAATTCAGATGTTAATATGTCTGAATATGAATTATTTATTGTCGGATATTGGGTTCAAAACAGTAAAGCCAATAATGATACAGTTGATTTTATCAAACAGATTAAAAATAAAAATGTTGTATTGTTTGGTACAACAGGAACAGACCCAAATCACCCGTATATAAAAAGTGTTATAACGAAAACCGAAAATGAATTTGATAAATCAA
>CAZQSR010000213.1:0-3609 GCA_964596145.1 uncultured Ignavibacteriaceae bacterium | reverse complement strand
TAATCTATAAAGCTCAAAAAAGATCTCTAATATCTCATAAAAGTATAGAAGCACGATCAAAAATCGGAAAAATATTTGGGTATTCTATTATTTGTCCTTCAGATTATTATAGTACTGCCAGATGGAATGATTATCTCGCTTCATTTATTGTATTGTTAAATATTCAAATTTCTTCAAATGAAAAGTGTAGAAGATGTCTCTTTTTAATTCCAAAAATTATTTTATATCCATACCTGTTTTTATTTAAGTCATTAACAAATTTTTAGCTATTTCACTGTTAATTCTTGCAGAATTAATTACATTTGGGAGAAATTTTTCAAATTTTGCAGTTATTTTTTGATGATTTTCCTTTAATGATGTAAACATATCAATTAACATCATTGTATCCAATTTTGTGTAATCGAATGTATAATCCTCCATTTCAAACATTTGAAGAACCTCAAGATATTTATGACTCCACCCACAAACAAGAGTCGGAACGCTCATGGATAGGGAAGAGACCATTGCATGGAATCTCGATGCAATAAAATAATTGCAATAAGATATTAAAACCCTTAATACTTCGGCAGAAAGATCATCAGAAATTAATATACAACAATTTTTTGAACTAACTTTCTCATGAATTTTTCTTGAAACTAATAAATCATTATTTTTTCTTTTTGTTGTATATTTACGGATGCTATGAGGGATAATAATGACATGACAATTTTCGCATTCTATTAAATAGTCTATAAATTCTGATATAATTGAGGAATAATCAATGCCAATATTTTCACACGATTTTTCAATCACTGTACTCGGTGCAATTCCAATGATCATTTTTTTTCGGAAATTATCACCGATATAATCGTTTGCAATTTTATAAGATGAATTTGAGATATTCAGCATAAATGCTGCGTCAGCACCTATAATAGCATTATTAAGTCTAATTGATTTTAGATTAGAATATGTTATTTTACCTCGTGCGATTATGTGATTTATCCTTGGCAATAATATTTTTGCGAAAAACCGATTAATTGGATTATTAAAAGGACCTAATGCTTGGGAGAATTTTATAATTTTTTTTCTGAAAAGGATAGGGACTAAAATACATGCAATATTAAATGCGAGGTATTTCTCTCTCCCATCAACAAAAGAAACTCCCCCCATGTCAATAACAAGGTCAGATTCCAGCAAGGTAAAAAAGTCTTTATCGATTTTTTTAAAATGTGATTTAAAAAAAGGAAGTAATAAACAAATCACACTAAAAGATGGATAAACAATTCCAAGTTTTAAAGGAGTACCAGAACATATTTGTATATTTAGAGCGTTATTTTTTTTTCTATCTTGCTTTGGATAGTATGTGAACAAATAAAAAAATGCATCGGGAATTTCATTTCCAATATTCTGGACAGCACTATGAAACATACTTTCGGCGCCTTTGTTACCGGATATCGTCGCACCAATTATGCAAATCTTTTTCATTATGATCTTTATGATTGAATATGTATTTATCCATCAATAAATATCTAAGTATGAATACGAATAATGTTGAGATAATTACTGCATAAATATTCTCGGTATGGAATACATATACATTGACATTAAAGATGAGATAATCAATAAATTTTAATCCTATTACGCATTTCGTAAAAAGGATAAAGGAATTAAGATTCATCTTTTCATCGAATGTAATTTTAGAATGATAAATATACGAAGTAAATAAAATTATTATTTGAGTGATAAAATAATTAAAATAGGCAGGGATGGTGAATATGTCAAGGATTGCGACTAGTATTATTTTTAAAACTAAATTTAGTCCTCCCCCTATTGAATATTTTAAATATTTATAAAATTCTTCTTTCTTCATTTTTTTAGCCTATACAATATCTCTTCTTCCAACATCCTTTGAGTCCTAATCATATCAGCGAGCAAACCAAATAATAGTGCCAGACTACCAACAATAACCAGCACAGTAGTCAGTAATGCAGAAGGAAGATATGGAGTGACCATGCCTGTTTTAAAAAAATGAATAATTACCCTAAATCCAAAAATTAGCCCCAAAAGAATGCAACCAACACCAATAGCAGAAAAAATTACGAATGGATGATAAGCTCCAAAACTTCGAAATATTGTAACTCCCGCAGAACGTGCATATCGAAAAATACTAGAAATCAATCGCGATTTACCCTGTCTCTTACGGAATTCTACCGGCATCTGTTCTATTTTTAAATGTTTATTAGCAGCTTGAATTATTGTTTCCTGAGTGTATGTATAGTCGCCGATAAGGTTCATTCTGAGCGCTGCCTCACGTGAAAAAGCTCGAAATCCAGTTTGGGCGTCATTTATTGGCAGATGTGTAGTCCATCGAATAACTTGTGTAGCGAATTTATTTCCCCACAGATTTCCCAGAGGCATATGATCAAGAGTGTCAATCTGTCTGTCTCCAAGAACAATATCAGCTTTTCCTTCAATGATAGGCTCTATGAGTTTTGGTATTTCTCTTCCATTGTATTGAAAATCGGCATCGGTATTCACAATAATATTTGCACCCATTTCCAAGGCTGCATTCAATCCGTCCTGGAAAGTTTTTGCCAAACCCATATTGCGCTTGTGAGATAGTATTTTCGTTGCACCAGCCTGGATTGCCACAGCTGAGGTATTGTCGGTTGAGCCATCATCAATGACAAGAATTTGGATCTCATCAATTCCTGGTATGCTTTTGGGGATTTCTTCAATTACTTTGTGTATCGTATTTGCTTCATTATAAGCGGGAATCGTGATGATGAGCTTCATTCTTAATTAAAATGCTATTTCTAATGACATAATTGTTTAGTCGGTTGAGCTTTTTAAAATAGCCTCTTCAAACAGCTAAGGTATAGCTTTTACCCGACCTTCCGCAGATTTCCCGATAAAGCTAAAAATTTTTAGCTAACCTCAGCATAATTACTAAGGCAGAATGAAAATATCGTCTGCTATTGAGGCGCATAATGGGATTGTTGCCGGAATGTACGACAATCTGGGGATAGGTTGGACCAGCGATGAGATCATCCCCAAGCGAGGTCGGCACAAGTTAGCGCATTCCTTGGTACTCATAGCCATGGGCCTGAATGCCCTGGGATTCAATGTGTCAATGGCAGTATAAACTACTCAAATGTGCATGCCGTGTCTTGAGTGTCCTCTTACGATGGCCGTTCCGGTACGTTTTCCTTGAACTGGTTCTCCGGTATCTTTAAGCTCCAGCCTGCTGATCTGCTTCCTCCTGCATCACCTCATTCAAAAACTAGGTGATGATATGCTTCATTCCCTCGTCGTTATCGGTAAGATAATCAAGTAGGACTTCTCCTATATTCATGCCTTGTATTCTCCTGTTTGCAATTCTAGGTTGGATACAGGGGTATTCCAATTTTACATCACTTCGTATACACTACCTTTGTTTCAAAAACCAGGTGAAGGAAATAAAACTAATAGCCCCCTTACCAACTCACCATTCAGAGAGCCTCTGTAAATTGATCTTTTTATCAAAGCCCAAAAAAATCGCGAGCCCGAGTAAAAGTACATTCAGACAGACCGTCTTTTTCACAGATCTCGTCGTATACTTGTGGATTTTCCTTAAACCGAATGCATTTT
>CAZQSR010000212.1:0-3624 GCA_964596145.1 uncultured Ignavibacteriaceae bacterium | reverse complement strand
GGATATACCCTGATAGGTGACTTTTTTCTTAATGAACAAAAAATAAGTATTGAGGACAAACCTGCTTTCATGAAACTACTTAAATTGGGTTCATTATGTAATGATACAATTTTAAAAAAGGAAGGAGATAATTGGGATATTCTTGGAGATCCTACCGAAGGTTCGATAATAGTAGCGGCAGTAAAGGCTGGTATTAAGACAGAAGAACTCAGAGACCAAAATAAAAGAATAGATGAAATCCCTTTCTCCTCAGAAAGTAAAAAGATGACAACTGTTCATCTTAATGAAAAAGAAATGTTTGCTATAAGTAAAGGTGCTGTTGAAGTAATTCTTGAAAGTTGTTCATTTTATCAAAAGGAAAATGACCTGCTGCCGATTTCTTCTAAGTATAAAGAAAGAATTATTAATACTACCAATATCTTTGCCAACGAGGCTTTACGAGTTTTGGCAATTGCATATAAAAAAATTGAAGATATTAATGACAAAAAAAACTATGAATCTGAGATGGTTTTTGTGGGATTAGTTGGAATGATAGATCCTCCCCGACCTGAAGTTAAAGAAGCAATAAAAGTTTGTGAATCTGCTGGAATTAGACCAATTATGATAACCGGCGATCATAAAACCACAGCAGTTGCAATTGCAAAAGAACTTGGAATTATGAAAAAAGGAGGAGCTTTATCAGGGCTCGAAATTGACAGCCTAAATGAAGAGGAGTTTAATAAATCTGTAGAAGTGACCGATGTATATGCAAGAATTTCTCCTTCCCATAAACTGAAAATAGTTGATGCTTTAATAAAAAAAGGAAATGTAGTTGCAATGACCGGAGATGGTGTTAACGATGCCCCTGCTTTAAAAAAGGCAGACATTGGCGTTGCTATGGGAATTACGGGAACAGATGTAAGTAAAGAAGCAGCAGATATGATTCTGACTGATGATAACTTCAGTTCGATTGTATCGGCGGTTGAAGAAGGTAGAGGAATTTTTGAAAATATAAGAAAATATCTTGTTTTCCTTTTGAGCGGCAATATGGGAAAAGTTCTTGGAATGATAATATCGTTGTTGTTTGGTCTTCCACTTCCTCTCTATGCAGTGCAAATCTTATTCCTGAATTTTTTAATGGATGGACTTATCGCGATTGCACTTGGCGTTGAACCGCCCGAACCCGGAATAATGAAAAATAAACCACGAAATGTTAAAGAAGGCATTTTAAATAAATTTACTTTGTGGTGGATAGGAAGTGTTGGAATGCTCATAGCAATCATCTCAATGGCAGTATATTATTGGGCTTTACAATCCGGATATGATGAACAAGAAGCAATGACGATTTTCTTTTTAACTATGATTTTCTCAAGATTATTTAATGGCTTTAATGTAAGATCACTTGAACAATCAGTTTTTAAATTGAAATTTTTTAGCAATAAAGCATTAATCGTTGGTAGTCTTATCGTCTTAGTGTTGACAGCAATGGTAATGTCATTTGAATTCTTAAGGAAAGCTTTTCATATTAGTTTATTAACTGAAATTGAGTGGATTGGAGTTATTATAGCGTCTTTGTCAATTTTTATTATGATTGAACTTGTAAAAATTCTGAAACGAAAATTTTTACTTAATACTAAGGAGGCAAAATGAAATGTCCTGTATGCCAGGTAGATTTACTAATTACTGATAAGCAAGGAGTTGAAATTGATTATTGTCCAAAATGTCGAGGTATTTGGCTTGATAGAGGAGAACTTGACAAAATAATTGAAAGATCCGAGCAACAGATTTTTCAATTTTCCAAGTTTGATGAAAAAATGTCAACTCGAAACGAATCCTTAAATTATTATTCTGATAAAAATTATAAACGACATAAAAAGAAATCAATCCTTAGTGAGATATTTGATTTTTAACTTAATAATTTTTTATAAATCATTAAATCAATATTTAATGAAATTTTTTGAAGTCCGAATTTGAAAGCATTGCTTGATTAGCAAAATAGATGGATAAGATTTTCGCGATTTTAGCATCCATTATTTAATCGTTAACAGTCAAATTTATCCCAGATTACCAAAAAGCAATCTTGAAATAACCGGACAGAAATAAAACTATGTGTGCAGACTTTCTGGTTCTATGTGAACATGAACTTCACATCGTGGAATATTATTCTTTACATGTTCTTCTAATTTGGTTGAAACATCATGAGCTTTTTGCAGAGGCATATCAGGGGCAAGATGAATATTTACATCTATTTCTGTATCTGGGCCCATATTTCTGACTCGAATATTATGCACATAAGAAACTTCCGGAATTTGTTGAATTAGTTGATGAACTTTTTCCTTCATCCCTTTTGGTGCACTATCAAGAAGCACATCAATTGCCCGTTTGCCTAATCTTAAACTTACAATAATAACTAACACTGCAACCGCAAGAGCAGCAATAGAATCGGCAACGTGTATATCATAGTAAACACAAATTAAACCAGTAAGCACAACAAGTGAACTCCAGATATCGGAGGAAAAATGTAATGCATCTGCTTCTATTGCCTGACTATTATATTTTACCGCTATTCTCTTTAATGCTCTTGAGCGAGAAATATCAACTATAATTGAAGTTGAAATAACAATAAAACTCCATGCATTCACAATAACCTCTGCATGTTTTCCTGTCAATCTTTCAATTACTTCATAGATAATCCAAACGCAAGTAATTAGTAATAATATAGTTTCAAAAAGTGCCGACATATTTTCAACCTTACCATGACCATAATGATGTTGTTCATCTGCAGGTTTACCAGAGACCCGAACCGCAAAAAAAGTCATTGCGGCAGCAACCAGATCAAGACCTGAATGAGCAGCCTCTGAGATAATTCCAAGGCTATTTGTTGCCAACCCAACAATTAATTTAAAAGAAGTAAGAAAAACGGCTGCAAGAAGCGAAGTTAATGTTATCCTGTTCTTTTCTTTTTCTTCCTGTGTCTTTACAGATTTCATTTTAGATATTAATCCAGTTTGTGAAAAGGTTTGTTATAAAAACTAAGAAATACAACCCTGTAAGCACAGTAGGTTGCAAATGGAGCAATAAATACATCAATAGTATAATGAACGTGTTGAAGCAAAACAGAGATTGCAATTATTATTGTAAGTAAAAGAAATAATTTCTTCAACCATTTAGGTTCGGTAACAAGAAATAAAACAAATAAAGTGGCTGTATGCCCTGAAAAGAATAAATCTTTTTTAAGTAACTGACCTGTGCCAAAAATTTGTACGAATGGATCATTTAATTCAATCATAGTCGGAGGATAATCGAATGGCAAAAGATACATTGCAAACATTCTGATTATAACCATTAAAATATATGTCTGAACTGCAAAAAGAAGACGAACGGGATGTTGGGTGAGATAAATTAATCCTGATACCACAGCTGCATAAATTATTGAGAAGATTATCCATGTAAGATTAATTGGATTAAAAAGAGCTAATAATGGATCGTTTATAATTACACCTTCTCTTTTCTCAACAAAAAGAAGAAACCTTGTTAATGCAAATAAAATAATGGCTAAAAGAATAAACGTAAATGCCATCTGCTTTTTAAACCAGTTCAGTTTCCATGCTTTCTTCCATGGAACACTCCACATCATTTTTATCT
>CAZQSR010000211.1:0-3628 GCA_964596145.1 uncultured Ignavibacteriaceae bacterium | reverse complement strand
ATTCCTGAGTCCTGATAATAATGTTCAGTCTCCTGATTTTACTCAGAATTTTAACCGTTTTACCTATTGCCTGAATAACCCTTTAAAATACACGGACATAACTGGATATACTTGGTTAAGTAATTTTGGTGATTGGTTGGGTAGTGTTGGGAAAAAAATAGTTACTACTGCTACTGCAATTGCTGTAGGCGCAGCAGTTGCTTGCATCCCGGGGTTAAATGCTGTTGGCATAGCATTTGTAGGAGGAATGCTTTCAGGAGCTGCATCCGGAGGTTTAGGGGCAGCGTTAAATGGTGGTAATGTGTTTTCAGGTGCTATCCTTGGTGGAATTTTGGGTGCGGGAGTTGGTTTGGCAACTTTGGGTGTTAGTACAGCAATTGGATATGGATTAAATAGCACATTCCCAGATTTTAATGGAGGAGGATTGCGATTTTTTCCAGAGACAGAAACGCTTCAAGGATCTTTAGCAAGTATGCTTCCCCGGTTTGGTTCAGCAATAAATGGCGTTTCTAATATTTCAATAGGCTCAGGAATTCTTGGAGGTATTTTTGGTGGTCTCTCAACACAAACTCTAATTTCCCCTTTGATGACAAGTTCGTCTTTGACTTATAATGGTGTTTCCCTAAATTGGATGAATAACTATAGTGACGGATCATCTACACTAATTGATTCATGGCCAGCGATAAGTGGAGGAAGAAATCCCCTTCCTGAAAATGTAATAAATGGAAGAATTCCAAATGGCACGTATAACATATCGAAAATTCAATTTGACCATGGAGGTTCAGGATATTGCAGAGGGGACGTCGATTTCTATGCACCGCTTGAGCCACAATTTACCTTACCCTCTGGAAGAGCGGGTTTACAAATACATCCTGAGGGTGGACTTTATGGAACAAATGGTTGCATTGGTATACAATCCGCTACTGAAGGCCTACTTAGATTTTACAACAAAATGTATCGTTATCTTAGGCGAAGTAGAATTATCAGAGTAGTTGTAAATTATTAAAGCTAAAGAAATAAATAATACCTGAAAAGTATGCTAAAAAGAAATTTAATTTTTTTTATTCTCTTCTTCCATATGTCAACGATTATTTGTCAAGAGCAAGAAAAGAATGTAACTTTAATACAAATTGAAAGTATAAAGCATTTATTACATATTGTTAATACTATAAAAAAGCCTGTAATTAATGACTTTATAAGTTCGTTTTTTATTAATAGTGAGCTTGAAAAGATTCTATTTATTAATAAGAAAATCGCGGAAGGGATTAATGAAGAAAAGGCTGATAGTGTCTTTGACTGGGTAGTAATGCAAAATGGTGGAGTAAATGAGTCTCTTGTTTTAAATAAGCTAAAGAATTATTTATCACCACTTTGTGATTTTTCTATTGATAGAATCTACGAATCAGGTGATTCATATACAATGTTTGAAGTTAGTATTACTTTAACAAATAAAGGAAAGAAAAAAGTAATTTATTATTTTCAAATTGGAAAATTAGCAGAAGAAAAATACCCAATTATAGATATATATGATAGCGCCTTTACCTCAATTATTACCGGTAGGCCAAAAGGTTGCTGATATTACTTTGAATCTTTATAAAGTAATTTAGTAAGAGTCTTTAAATTATTATGATATCAGAAGGCAGGATTATTTTGAAAAAAGACTTGAACTTGCTCATTGAAAATCCGATACATTTTAGCAAGTGGAGTCTTTACTAATAAAGATTTTGCTTTTATACTCAATAGTTTTACATTAATCTAATTTTGTATGTAAAATAATTTATTCAGTTTATAAGTACGAATTACCACTTTGCAATTTTATAATAGTTAAGCAGATCAAATCTAAAACTATATACCTGTAATTCGTAGGATGATATCAATCAAGTAAATTGACGCCTGTCCTCCACATGTTATATTACAAATACAAATGACACATACAGATTTTTATGTTATTTCAGATAAGTTTACTCGTGGGGCAATGACTTTAGTTCCACAGTTAAATGCAGATTTTTATAAGGTCTTCAGGAGTGAATTTATTCCAGAACATGTTGTAGAGTGCATACCGAGCCTGGGGTCAAGGACTTTTGATTTTTTAAATTCCGGGTATGCCGGTCTGAACCTGGTCTCAAAAAAAATAATTGAATTATTTAGAAATGATGCTATAAGCGGGTGGAGCAGTATTCCTGTGAGAATAAAAGGTTATGAGGACCGAGAGTATTATCTGTTCACGGTTACTGGGCAGTGTTCTGCTATAGATTATGAAAAGAGTGAGACATTTATTAAAGCTCCCTTCACACCAACAGGAAGGCCTATAGAAGCTAAAAGAGGGCTTTATTTTAACTTGAGTAGTTGGGATGGTTCAGATGTCTTCACACCGGAGAAATCAACGTTTACGTTTGTTACAAAAAAAGTAGAAAGACTTCTTTCTAAAAATAAAGCAACGAACGTTATCATTGAGAATATTACTAAGTTTGAAATATTATAAGTTAAAAAGGAAAAAAGCCTCGGTCTTCCGGGGCTTTTTAATTATACGGCCAGTTTTATTTTGCCGTCAAGCAGATTCTTCATCCGTTTTTCGGTAAGCATGGAGTTGATGATTTTAACCAGAGCGTTTTTCTCATCTTCGTCAAACTGGTTGATCAGTATCCATCACCAAAACCATGACAAAAATAAATGCAGAAGGGACGGCAGCGGGAAGGCTTTATCACGAAATCGATTTTTTCTTTCAATTGAAACGTCTTCAGTTGAAAAAAGAAAAATTTGTACCTTTAGACTAACAACGTTCTTTGAAAAAATACCCTGCACCTGGACATTGAGAAGCCAGAGGCCTGATGTAAAAATGGGTTTTACAGGTACACCTATTGCCTCAATAATCCACTAAAATTCACTGATCCTGACGGCGAGTTCTTTATCTCTATGCTGATTGGTGCAGCTATTAGTGTGATTACGAATGGTGTAAATAATGTTGTACATGACCAAGCATTTTTTCATGGTGCAGGGAAAGCAGCTTTAATCGGTGGTTTTGGTGGTGCATTTTCTTTTGGGATCGGTCAAGCTGCAATGGGTATGTCTGGCTTTGGTAAAGTGGCGTTCCAGACTTTAGCACATGGACATTTAGGAGGAATGATGTCGGGCTTAAATGGAGGCAGTTATGGTTCAGGGTTTTTATCAGGTGCTTTTGGATCATTAGCTGCAACTGGAACAGGTGCTTTATTACAAAATAGCAGTAAAGCCGTTCAAGCAATAGGTACGGTCGGTGGTGGAGCTGTGTCGGGTGGCATAGGCTCCGAGTTAGTAGGAGGAAATTTTTGGGATGGCTTTAGAAACGGAGCAATAAGTTCCGGACTAAATCATGGCATACATACTGGTTCATTTGGTGAAGGTCTGATGATGTCTTCAATCACTGGCAGAACAAGACATTTATTTGGCCCTGATGCAATATCAATGGAATCAGTTGGAGATGTCTCATCCGGTATTGGTATTAATTTAGAGAAAGGTGGCCTTTTTATACTGAGAGGGAAAGAACAAGGATTATATTCTTTAAACGATTTGGGTGTAGGAATTGGCGGAATTACCGTATCCGGAGGAGTAGAAGTAATGAAATATTATGATTCTGCGGCGAATGTTTTGA
>CAZQSR010000210.1:0-3643 GCA_964596145.1 uncultured Ignavibacteriaceae bacterium | reverse complement strand
GGTAAATGTTCTCAAACTTCTGATTCAGTCCTTCAAATCGTCTTGAAAACAGTTCTACAAATTTCTTTTCTTCACTTGTTCCGTAATTAGCATTGTAAACATACCAAGGCTCGTTGGCTACTAAAGTTTCCTGTCCGTCTGCTCTTTCGCTGTCTTTGTAAACTTTAATTTCTTTGTCTTTGAAGACTTTATGAATTGGTTCTTTGATATAGTCTGAACCTTCATATTCTGTCGAGTTGCTCTTTATTTCTGCTTCAATGTTTTGCAGAAGTCCATTTAAGGCTTGCAAATAGTCGAAATGGCTAATTTCTTTCAGTCGGTTGGTTGTTCCGCTAAAAGTTATTTCTAAACCTGCTAAAAAGTCTGTGCTGTCAATGAAATTGGAAATTGAACCAACGCTTGGAAAGTAATGTGATAAACTATCAAAATAGAAAAACGGGTTTTGGCTCAATGCAAAACGGATTGTATTTTTCGGTATTTCAGTCAGCTTAACATCTTTGGTTTTGATTATTTCATCATTGGACTGTGTCGGCTCCATTTCAAAAAAGGCACTTGACATTCTGCCAACTCCCGAAGATAAAGTGTGGCGGTAATTGGTTTTCTTAACACCTAAATCGGCAAAAGATTTTACGTTGTCAAAACTTTTTGGAATTTTCTTGTTGTAGAAAACGTGTCCGTCTCTGTAAAAATCTGTTTTCTTGAATTCAGGTTTTAAAAACAAATTGAGCTGAACCAAATTCGCATCATCTTCATAAATACCCGAATCCACAAGGGCTTTCTTCAATTCCGAAATGTAACGGCTATCTTCTTTGGTGTGATAATACAATTCTTCCAATGTTTTTAAGTCGTTAGAAATATCATCATCAAACTTTCGGGTAAACTTGTCTTGTCCCTCTTTTAGGGAAAACGGATAATATCTTGCACCACGTCCAATTAATTGGGCTTCTGAAAGTGTCGTTTTTCCTGGCTTTCCGTCTTTGCCGTCTCGGTCTTCATAAAGGCGAACAATGTCAAACAAATTCAAAACGTCCCAACCTTCGTTCAGTTTCTGAACGGCAAAAACGGCACGGATTGGATTGTTTTCATCTTCTAATGTATTGAGCAATATTTGGTTTTGCTCGGCTTCTGCGTCATTGTTGGCACTCAGGCAATTTTCAGGTTTGAAATTGGCTTGTATGCGTTTTACTATTTCGTTGGCTGAAATGCCTTTTGCTTCAAAAAAGCTGAAAGCCTTTTGAACGATTGGAACAGTAGAAGTTTTTTGAATTTTCTCAACCATTGTCACCGAAAAATCATCAATCAGTTTGTGAAAGTTTTCTTTATTTTTTTCGGATTCTGCAATTGTCTTTTTGGCTTTGAACAGAATTACAGGCTTCAAATTAATATTGTTTGAAGTTGCTAATTCCTAGCGGTACAAATTCAAAACCAACGCCTGGATAATCCTGTCCTGCTCGTCATACAAACTGCGTATAAGGTTAATTTCTTTGGAATACTTGTCTTTACGAAACTCGGCAAGGTCGTATTTGAAAATTACTTTGTCTTGGTAGTGTTTTACCAATTCTGCGGTTTCGGTGTCAATGGTTGCCGTAAACTCCAATAAGATATTATCAAAATTGGATTCGTGAATTTTCTTTACGGTGTCTTCCCAACTGCCAAAAAGATTGCCCGATTTTGTTCCTGCGACTAAGTGGTGAGCTTCGTCAGCTATCAAAACCAATTTTTTGTCCTTAAAATCTTCGTAGGTTACGCTGTTTTCTTTGGTATTGTTCAGGTCAATGTGAAGCTGTTGAATGGTGGTAAACTTGATATTGATGTTCTCACGGTCGGCTTCTTCAAAGTTGTCAATCTCTTTGATTAGCACTTCTTTTCCGTCAATTACAATTTTGTCGTTGAACAAGTATTTTGAAGCCTGTGGATTGAGAAAATTGTCTTTGGTTTTTTGAATGATATTGTTGCTGTTTACAAAAAACAAAAAGTTGCGATAGCCTTTTTGGTAAAGGTGCAACATCAAACCTGCCATTATCAACGTCTTTCCGCTTCCTGTTGCCATATTGTAAAGCAAGTGGTAGGGCTTTTTTGGCTTTTCTTCTATATCTTCTTGGTCTAAGTATATGTATCGCTTAAAGGCTTCAATCTGATAAGGTCGCTGACCAAATCCGGGCTTTAAATTGTCGCTAATCCAAATGGGTAAATCAACCTGTGCTAAGGCTCGTTTAGCAAATGGATTATTGAATATTTCGTGTAGAAATGCCATTTGCTTACTTCTTAATTTGGTAAAAATCTTTGGTTACTCGTTTTTCTTCTTGCGTGCAGGCAAAGTCGGCATCATTGAGCGATGAAATGTTTACATACAATTGGTTTTTGTCCAATAGTTCGCAGAGAATCTCTTTCTGCTTTTTAAGCTCCCACTGCTTAAACTCTTCGAGGCTCTCCTGAAACTTTTGTAAATCAACGCTGTATTTAAAGAAACTTTTGGCTTTCATCTGCTCCCAAATATGCAACAGCGTTTCGGTGTCTTTGGCTTCTTCAATCTGTTCAATAAAAGTTTGATTGTATTTTTTGAGTTCGAAATAGACAAATGAGCCACCACCTTGCCAATTAACTGATTTTGAAATACCGCCTTGCTCTCCTTTAATAACTTTTTTTAGCCTTTCAACGGCAACCGTCTCAATATAGTCCATTTGTTCTATGCCAATGTACTGGCGGTTCATTTTATGGGCTACTGCTGCTGTGGTGCCTGAACCTAAATGGTAGTCTAAAATTATATCTTCTTCTTTTGATGAAATATCAATCAATATATTTAATAATTCTTCGGGTTTTGGAGTTTCAAAATCTTCTCTATTGAAACCTAATTCTGCAATATGATTTTTAGCAGATTTTAAACTACCTGCATCAAGTAGCAAGTTATTTCTTCGTTTATTATCTCCAAGAGAGTAATCATCTCTATATTTTTTAATATAGAATTTATTTCCAATTATTTTATATTTCCCTTTTTCAATAATCTCTTTAATACTTGTTTCGCCATAGGTCCATCTTTTACCATCAGGAGGAGTGAAAGTCCCCTCTGGTATTATAATTTTGAATTTCATTGTATCCCTTTGGTATTCTCCATCATCAGTTTTTAGTGGTAATTCAAGATTATATTCACCAATCTCATCCGTATATTTATATGACCTTTTATAAATTTCGGTTATTGGTGTAATCTTGTCTATATTTTTAGAATAAAATAAAATACTTTCAGTAATTGTTCCCAGTGTACCATCAGTATTTCCAGGATTTCCCTTCTTTTTCCAAATTATTACAGAAACATAATTTTTTCTGTAAAAAATTTCGTCCATTAAAAGTTGAAGGTATCCTAATTCTGGAGACTCTTGTAAAGAAGTTGGATTGTTTGATATTTGAACAAGTATTACTCCATCATCTTTTAATAACTCCCTTGCAACAATTAATCTATTACTCATAAAAGTTAGCCATGAAGAATGGTTGAACTTATCATTATATTGAAATCCGTCATTACCAGTATTATAAGGCGGGTCAATGTAAATCAGTTTTACTTTACCCGCAAATTCTTCTTTTAGTGTATGCAAGGCTAAAAGGTTGTTGCCTTTTATAATCAGGTTGTCGGTTATGGTGCCGTTTTCGT
>CAZQSR010000209.1:0-3652 GCA_964596145.1 uncultured Ignavibacteriaceae bacterium | reverse complement strand
TCCGGTTTTTTTCCAAACCGGAGGAAGAGGTTTCTGAAACGGTATCATCGGAAGTATCTGCACCAGAACCTGTCGTAGAAGTTCTTATCGAAGTCGAGGAACCAGTTATCGATTTAAGCCGATGGACTGTCACTCTTCATACCGAATCTCCTTTCGAGAAAGTTGGCCGGCTCTACCTGGATGGGAACATTCTGGTAATCCGGTCTGAAATCGACGGTCGAGGCTTCTTTATAGAACTTGCAGATGTGGCAATTATTCTGGACGGGGATCCCGGTCCGATCCATTTGCTCAGCGATGGTTCAATAACGGGGACTGCCAAGAAGTCAACTTCTGGCCTGGCGATGAACTTCACCATCACCCCATTTTTCTACACCACACCTCTTCGGTCGCTCAATCCGGTCCTGGATGAGCAGGTCAGGAAGGCGCCGTTGTTTGTGGGAAGGGACCAGGTGGAAGGGTGATAATAATTTTTTATTCATAATCTGGATGCGGGAAGAATTTAATAGCAAATTGATAATGAGTTTAGTAGTCTATGTATTGTCCGATATGTGGCTACAATATCAGAAATTCAACAGTTTGCTACAATTGCCATACCGATTTAACAGATTTAATTAATAAACTTAAAGAAGAAAAATCCGCTATAAAGAAATCAAAACCAAGATGTGCAGTTTGTAATATTGAATTGGAGCATAACAATACGTGTAATATTTGTGGTCAGCATTTCTGTTATCTCCATATTGATAATCATCCATGCAAAGACGAGCACAATCAAAGTCGAAAAGGAAAACCAAGAGTAAGAATAAGATACCTAAAAGATGGATGGAGCCCACGCTAAATCTTTACTATGTCCAATTCATTTGAGCAGAACCCCAAATTACACTCATTTTTTTTTACTATAAATGGGGAGACAAAAAAAATTGAAATCATTGTGTATCCTAAAGTGAAGGCACATTTTGCATTAATGAAAAAGAATGATTTCGATATTTTTGATTGCTTATATAATTCGATTCAACGAAGATACCTCGATCAACTCATTCGATATATTGGTGATAATAATATGGGGGACAATCAGGCCCGTGCCGCAATAAGTTTTGTTCAACAGATCCCATATGATGAACATAAAGCTCGAATTGAACTAAAATACGATAAAAATTCAAAAATCCGGTATCCCTATGAGGTAATATATGATAATTTAGGGATTTGTTCGGAAAAATCCCTTTTACTTGCGTTATTATTGAAAGAGCTTGGTTATAGTATTGCCCTATTCGAATTTGAAGAAGAAAACCATATGGCTGTTGGTATTAAATCGCCGATGGAATTTAGTTATAACAGATCTGGATTTGCCTTTATTGAAACGTCTGGTATATCAATTCCAACCGATATTCAACTTCAATATCAAACGTTCATGGGGAGGGGGCCACTGAAATTAAAATCAAATCCAAAAATAATTCGAGTATCTGAAGGAGATACCTTCTCTTCTATCTATCAAGAATGGTTCGATGCCAAAATATTGAATGATCGGAATTCTAAGGATTTTCAAGTCTTAAAAGTCAAGAGAAAGTATGGAATTTTATAATTTTTTACATCTTTTTATTAATGCGCCAAACCGATTGAGAAATATTGGGGTTAAATTTCTGATAATCCGACAAAAAAGGCAAAAATTTGCGAAAGAATTGTTAAAGCTAAAAATGGATAAAATAGTCTTGATACACCGCTAAAATCTTTTTCACCATAATTAATTTTATTGGCTTCTTGATAACATATCACTCCATTTACAACCCAAACAAGGAAGAATAATCCAATATGGATATTGTAAGCACCCATCGCCACTATTCCAAAAATAAAATTGATAACAAAGAACATGTACCATTTTTCACCATTATAGATCTCTCCCATACCTCCTAAAATTCCCAAAATTCCAGCAATTAATGGATCTCGAATTTTATGGTATTTTATTGGCACTTTTATTAACTCTTCCTTCCCCGGTGTTGTCTTTTTTCCCCCAGAAACAGTTTTATTTTCAACTATAATGTCATTTTCAACATTTGATATTCCAGCATCCTGATTTTTTTTAATCTCATTAATTTTATTTTTAATTTGGTTTGCTTCTTCGGTTTTTCCTAATTTTGAATAGCTAAAGCCTAGATTATTCCATGCCTGAAGATATTGCGGATCGTTTTTAATAGCTTCGAGATAAAATTTTATGGCATCTTGATAGTTTCCCGTTTGAAAATAATCATCACCTTTGCTTTTCAATGAAATAGCTTTAATATTAACCATGATAGTGCCAATCTAATATTTGAATATAAATAATTTTTTTTGATTCTCGAGAAATTTTAAGAAAAAATCCAATGTTTGAATAATTGGATAAATGATTATAAACATAAATATTTAATCGAATGATTAATATTTAAAAAAAAATTATAATTTTTGTGCGATCCTCAAAAATTGTTAGAATATTAATATCAGCACCGTCCGACGTAGAAGAGGAATTACGTTTAATATTTGAAGTTATTAAAAATTGGAATGCGACGTATTCAGAAAAGTATGGTGTATATCTCGAGGGTGTTCATTGGATTACCCATAGTTCTCCCCAAATGGGAGAAAGACCCCAAGCCATCTTAAATAAACAAATTGTTCATACCTCTGATATTTTAATTGCAGTTTTTTGGAGTAGATTGGGATCTCCAACCGGAGAAGAAGAATCAGGAACAGTAGAAGAAATTAAAGAATTTATCAAAGAGGGAAAACCTGTTCTATTATATTTTTCAAATGTACCCATTCCACGAAACGTTAATACCGAACAATTAAAAAAATTAAACGAATTCCAAGATCAATGTAAAAAAGAGCAATTAGGTTTATATTTTGAATTTGATTCGTTGGAAAGTTTTGAAAGGAAAATAAATCATGATATTGCTATCCAAATTTCTGATATTGAAATTGATGAGCATGATAAGGGTTTTAGCGAAAATGTAAAAAAAATATTAAAAAAAGATATTTTTGAATCTAATTTAAAACAATATGATGTTTTTATTAAACGTTTAGGTTTAGAATGGAAAATTCCTGAACTGAATGTAATTTATTCAGTTTATTCACCTCAAAATCCTTATTTTACTTATTTAAAAAGTATTGAAGAGAAATTATGGGATTTTTATAAAATGTTTAATTATGAAGTTTCTGAAGATATTGGAAAAAAAATCTTCGATGTTATAAAGATTATAAATAAAATTTCATCACCTAGTAAGGGTGGAGGGCTAAGCATGGGGATTTTTATGCTTGATCCGATAACTATGAAAAAACATAAAGAAAGAGTAATGCAACTATTGGAGTCTATTTCTGGAGATCTTAATGAATTAACCAAACAATATTCGAGTTAATTATTAGAATGATAGGAAACCTCGATGAAGCCCTAAATCTTCATCAGGCAAATTGATAAAAATTAGAATAGATTAAACGACGAAAGCCTTTCTCAAATTACCCTAAGATTTGATATATTTCTATATTGGATGTAAGAACTCATCGTCACCCCTCCAGCTCATCATTCCTCTCCTTTCCTCAATCGCTCCCCAAATCGCTCCCCGATCACAACCCCCCGCTAATATATATCCCGTCCGTCGTTTTACCTGCTCACAGCCCTGGAATAGGGCGGGAG
>CAZQSR010000208.1:0-3705 GCA_964596145.1 uncultured Ignavibacteriaceae bacterium | reverse complement strand
TCAGGAATAGGGGTCTGAAGGTTCAGGGTCGTATTCCTAAAATCAGGAATAGGGGGTCGATAAATTTCTGGAGGAAATTATTGCCATCTATTGCCGTTGACTTCAGTCAACGGAAAAAGAAAAAAGCTAAAAATTCTTACTCAAATCCCCTGCTTACTTTGTGGGATTTGTTTTTTACAAAATTGGATAGAGTATTGAAATTCAATTCCTCTTCAACAAGCTCTTCCTCAACCCTATCTCTGTCTGAAAAAGCATGGGCAATTTCGGCAAGCAGCCTTAGCTGCATTTCATTATTTCCGGCGGGAGTAATAAGAAGAAAAATAATTTTAGCCGGAGTGCCGTCAAGGTTTTCGAAATCGATTCCATTATTACTGAAAGCAACTGCAAGAACGGGTTTGTTTGTTTTTAGTTTGCAGTGAGGAATTGCAATATAGTTAGCAATACCGGTAGGAATTTGTCTTTCTCTTTCAAGAACAGAATTAAAGATTTCATCTTTCTTAAACTTGAGTGCAGGGGTAATAATTTCGCATAATTCTTTTATCACCTCATCTTTTGTTTCAGCATTGGTAGTGAAAGAAAAATCGGGAGAAAGCAAATCTTTAAAAGAAACTTCTTTTTCTTCTTTAAGAAAGAATTTTATCATAGGACCGCTGGTAATACTTGTTACGATAGACATAACAACAATAGCAACAAAAATTTCTTCATTAATTAAACCTGCGTGCAAAGCAAGAGTGCCGAGAATAATACCCATCGTTCCTCTTGCATTCATACCAAAACCAATAGCAAGAGATTCTTTTGCTGGCAGCTTGGTAAACAACATAGAACCCAGCCCTACACCAGCAACCTTAGCAATAAAAGCAAGAAGAAGAATAACAAGAACAAGAATCAAATCGAAATTCGAAATAAAATTTACGTGCAGACCAATAGAAACAAAAAACAGAGGAGCAAAAATATTAGTAACAAACTGATGAAGAATTTCACGAACATTTTGCGGCAGATTAGCAGAATCTCCAACAGCAATACCAACAATAAAAGCACCAAATATAGCGTGGATGCCAACATACTCAGTGAACAAGGCACCAATTAAACAAAGAGTAAAAACAAAAGAGATAGTAGCACCGGGAAAAGAAAAATTATTTTTAATAATCGGAAGAATTTTATCCAGCATATAACGTCCTATTGTAAGCATAACAATCACAAAAAGGAACATCAGGATGATGGTAGTAACAATTCCAAATCCCAAATGAGATTGCCCCATCATTCCAAGAATACTTGAAAACAAAATCCAGCCAAGCACATCATCAATCATTGCAGCGGCAAGAATCAATCTGCCAATTTGAGAATTAAGAATATCAAGGTCCATCAAAGTTTTAGCAATAACCGGCAAAGCAGAAATTGATAAAGCAGTACCAAGAAAAATACTGAAGACAAGTTTTAAGCTCGCATCATCACTGAATAAAGGATTATAGAAAAACCAGCCGCCGGCAAACCCAAGAGCAAAAGGAAAAACAATTCCGCTAAGACTTATAATAATAGCATTCTTACCCTGCTGAATAATTAAAGGAAGTTCAAGTTCCATTCCTGCAATAAACAAAAGAAGAATAACACCAATAGAAGCAAGTCCATCCAGAACAATAAAAGAATTATGATTATTCTGAAATAAACCAAGAAAAGTATTAGGTGAAAAATATCCAAGCACAGTAGGACCAAGTAGAATACCAGCAAGTATTTCACCAATCACTGCCGGTTGATTAATCTTTCGAGCCAGCTCTCCGAATAATCTTGCAAATACAAGTATAACACTAAACTGTAAAAGCAAAATTAATATCTCATCAGGAGAAAGCCTTTGCATAATTAACTTTTTACAATTAAAAGATTTGAAGGAAGACTTTCAAAAGTATATTCAACCTCGTGAGGAAAAAGTCTGTCAATAAATTTTAATTTCTTTGAAGGAGCTGTAATACAAAAAATATCTGCTTCACTTTGCTTAACATATTTGTTTGCCTCGAATCCTTCTTTCCCGTAAAGACAAGTAGTGGTGATATCAATATCAACAAGGTTTAATTCTTTAATCAACATTTCAACTTTCATCTTCTCTTCTGATATCGAATCATTTTTTTCTTTATTACTTTCTTCAGAAGCACCCAAATCCGAGACCGTCATCATCAGTCCGGGAATATTAAACTCCCTTACAAGATTGAAATGCGAAGCATTATCAAGCAATGCAAACTGATAAGATTTTTTAATTGTGTTTTCACCTGCAGAAGTGAAATCAACAGCCACACAAAACCTTTTAAAATGTTTTGGCTCTTCAGAAGGGTTTGTTAAAACAAGCACTGAGCAAGTTGCATCACGCATTATTTTCCTTGCAACAGAACCAAGATAATATCTTAAAAAATTTTCTTCTTCCAGTGCCCCAACAATAAGCAAATCAATATTATTTTCTTCGCACTTAGCTTTAATAACTTTTACAGGATCACCATCTTCCCAAATTACTTTAATACAACCGGGTTCAAATCCTGCCGGCAATAAAAGATCATCAAGCATCTTTTGCCGGTCTTCAGATTTTTCACCAACGTGAATTAAAATCAATTCAGCATTAAACAATTCCTGTAACCTTTTTGCCTGATTTAATAATGCTTTTCCTGTAGGTGAAAAAGCGATTGCAAGTCCAATTCTTTTAAAAGGAGATTTCATACAAATTCAAAATTAATTCTGCCCTTAATTTAAGCAGTACAAAAATAAACTCAATAAAAAAAATTAAAATGCTTGACCTTTAATTGTGACAGAACTATTTTTGCACTCGTAATTCATTAAGACACCCCGACTTAATGAATTTATTCCCCACGCCCGGTATACCCTCCACCGGGCTTAATTATTTTAAAGTTAAAAAAAAAAGTGTTAATTATACGTAGTTCATTTCAAATTTTTTTTAAAAGGATAGTAGAATGAAAAATATAAACTACCAGTTAGTTAACAGAACTACCAAACCTGTTCTGCCCGATAATTTAGGGTTTGGCCAAATATTTACTGATCATATGTTCGAAATGGATTACTCCCCATCCAAAGGCTGGCACAACTATTCAATCAAACCTGTAAAAAAACTTGAAATGCATCCTGCAACTATGGTTATACATTACGGACAGGCTGCATTTGAAGGACTTAAAGCATTCAAAACTATAAAAGATGAAGTAGTAATATTCAGACCGGATCGCCATTTCGTAAGGATTAATAATTCTTCAAGAAGATTATGCATGCCAGAAGTTGATGTTGCAACAATGGTTGATGTTCTTAAAGAATTAGTAAAGATTGATAAAGATTGGATTCCTACAAAAAAAGGTGAAGCTCTTTATATTCGTCCTTACATTTTTGGTAATGATGAAGTACTTGGTGTAAGACCATCAACAAATTATAAATTCATAATATTGTTATCTCCTGTTGGTGCTTATTATCCTGAAGGTTTTAAACCAGTAAGAATTCTTGTTACAGATGAACTTGTTCGTGCTGTTAGAAAAGGAATGGGTGAATGTAAAACTCCCGGGAATTATGCTGCAAGTTTACTCGGGCAAGAGATTGCAAGAAGAGAAGGCTATTCGCAAGTATTATGGCTTGATGCAGTTGAGCTAAAATATTTTGAAGAAGTTGGAACGATGAATTTGTTTGTTCACTTTGAAGATGAAGTTGTAACACCTGTTTTAAGCGGAG